>CAKRMO010000001.1 GCA_934364765.1 uncultured Bacteroidaceae bacterium
AAATCCTTGGAATTGAATGTATAATACCCACCACTCTTGTATTTTTTCAAAAGTCTCACATAGTTCAAAAAATCCTCACACATTAACAGGCACTTCGTTACATCTTCCTCCACATCGGCAAGAATGTACAAACCACTATAAACGCCCACACCGGCAGAAGCCACATTCAACTTTATGCTTGACAAATCTTTCACGCAGGTATTAATGGCAATTTTCGTTCGCCATACGTCTTTTATCGCCTGTGTCCTTCCATACAAAAACCATTCTTTTGATGATTCTGATTTGCCTTTAAGCAACAAAAACTTATTCTGTTCCAAATATTCACGCACCCCATCCTCTTTGCACAACTCCTCATACGGCAAAGGCTTACCCTCTTTGTCATAAGGAAAGAACGCCTTATACCGCTTGCCTGTCGAAGCCTTGATTACATGAATTATATGTGATGAAAACGGGAAATCATGCTTTATAAACACGTCGTCGGCAAGAGTTGCAAAACCGTTTTTCACAACAACTCGTTTCGGGCAAATGCTTGTCCGGATAGCTTTAAGCAGAGAAAGCTCTTTAGATTTGCCCAAATAAAACAAACCGCCAATACAAACCTGCGAAAAAGACAAATGTTCAATTGCCCTTTTGCTTAATGTCGTATCATAAACAGAATATAGGAAAGTTTTTTGTCTATACCCTTTTCTAAAAAGCGAGACAATCGTGTAGGTTGTTGCATCAAAAACCTGCAAATGCCCAAGATTGACAATTTCCAACAAATTCTCATTCTTATAAACATATTCACGCAACATTTTTCCAGCCAAACTGGTAAGCCAGGAACTTGGAGCTATGTAACATAATTTGCCGCCTATTTTAAGCATCCTGAAACCTATTTCAAAGAACACGAGATATAAATCGGTCATGCCGCCATGCGCAAAGCGGAATTGCTTTGCCAAGTCATAACTCTCTTTCATATTGTGAACCCTCACATAAGGGGGATTGCCTAAAACATAATCCATCTTGCCGTTGAAACTATGCTCTTTGAGTGCGTCGCCACAAAGAACATCCCAACAGAATCCATTAAGATTGTACTGCCTGGCTATATAATTCAAATTCTCCAAACATTTCAAATATTCTGAAGGGACAACTTCAATACCATGAACATATCTTTCCAAATGCTGTTTGAGCAACATCGTATCTTCGCATCCAGAAAGAAAAGCGCAACAATATCTTTTTACTATTTCTTTCAAAAACGCACCATCGCCACAGCTGTTGTCAATCACGTGCTTGCCCAACACGGCATTTCCACTATAGCCCGCCGTATCCATGATTTCACGGACTAAGCGATCGGGAGTATAGACTTGCCCCGACTTTTTCTTTTTCATTTTGCACCATTTGCACGTAAACTATAATTCAGCAAACACGGGCTGTTCCAGAACCGACAAGACATAAAAAAGCGCAGACTTACGCTTATCTTATCTTGAGGTCCTAGGAATAACCCGCATACATCGACAAGTTCCGCCCGCGCTTAGCGCAGACGTTCACAAACTTACCCGGCTGTATGCTTCTATGAAATTTCCTAGGTTTCAAGATTATACCGAATAAATAGCAAACGCTATTATTATACCAATAAGACTTGCCTCAACACAAAAGGGTGCATCAGCACTACAAAATTAGTGATAAAATCTAACACACAAACACTACAGCTTCCATTTATCTCTATTCAAAAAGACTATCATCTTACAAGTGTAAGCTATTTCTTCATCTAAAGAGCAACGGCTTTCTTCTCCGCCTCCTTGTAAGGGCAAGCACGCACTCGAACTTGCCGTTTAGGAGGTCGCTCGGGTGGTTCACCGCGAAGTTCATGAACCGCTGCTTCACAAGCACGTTGCGGTTTCCCTGCATTATCGCGCTTTCCGCCATGGCCTCCATGTTTGCGAACGGGTCGTCAGCCTTGCTCTTGCGCCCCTTGGCCGTCCTTATCGGCGCGTTGAAGCCGCCCCGGTTGTCAGACGAGACATAGGCGTAGGCATCCTCTGCGGTCTTCTCGTCAAAGCCCCGCAGGGGTATGTAGTTTTTGTACATCCCGCGTATGTCGTCATAGGTCTCGCGGCTTATCATGCCGCTCTCGTACGACTTCAGCAGCGTCGCCGCGTTCACGGCGTTCACCCTGTCCCAAAGGGTCCTCACCGTATGCGCCCCCTCATAGTCCGCAACCATGCGCCGTGCCTCGGCTTCCGCGTCAGCCACATTGTCCGTGCCTGTCAGCGCCGTCAGCCCTGCATAGTCCCTCTCGCGGTTCTCCAAGTAAAGCTCCCGCTCACGTGCCGCAACGTCCACGGAGGCATCTTTGGCAAACTCCTCACGCGCCTTTTTCCTCGCGTCCCTGCGTGCCATCACCACATTGCGCTCCAGTCCGTGCTTGGCCATCATGTAGTCCGTGAGCTCCGCACGTTCCCCTGCGGTCTTGGCGAGCCTTGCCGCCTCCTTGAGCAGCGGCTTGAACAGCCTCTGCCCGAACACCGAGCATTCCGCCTGGTTCACCGACGACAGCCTGTTCTCGCCCAAATAGGCGTTCTCGAAGCCCGCAACGTCCTCAATGTACGTCCCGCCCCTGCCCTCGGCTTTCAGTATAGCGTCCATCGCCTCCTTCAGACCAAGCATGCTGTCCTGCAATGCCTCCTGCGTCTGGTACAGTCCGCGCGAAACGCGCCGCTCGTATATGTCGCGGGCAAGAGCCTTCCTGTACTCCGCTTCGTCGCCGTCCCGGAACATCAGCTCCTCGTCAGACACGTTGCGCCTGTACCCGAAACTTGCGGGGATGTAACTTTCACCACCTGCGGTGCGGGGACTTTCGGATTTTTCGGCTACCTTTGCAGCAGATAAGGCTGCACCCAAGTCAGTACGACTAAACGTAGGACTGCCTTGCATAGGGACAGACCGAGTACTAACCTCACTGTTGCCGCCAGCCTTTTCTATTTTATCCCACCCGGTCAAAAGCCAAGTCTCCTTTCCGCCGTTCCTTGTAAGGGCAAGCACGCACTCAAACCTGCCGTTTGACAGGATTACGGTCTTGTTCCCCTCCACATAGCGGTCTATCTTCCCCTTGCAAAGCACATCGACAATCTGCCTCACAACCTCGCCGCCATGTTTCGCGCCTATATGGGCAAGACCGTAGCCGCCCTTGAAGTTCCTTGCAGGGTTGCCTGTCTCGCCCCAGTACAGCCCTACATTCCTGTCCCCGCCGTACCGCTCCAAGTCTTCACGTACAACGGCATCCGGCACGTAGTCCGCGGCGTCCGCAATCTGGCGCATGGCTTCAACGGCAGACTTCCTGTTGGCATCCTCCTGCTCCCGCTGTCTCACGAAATCGTCAAACGTAAGGCTGCGCACCTTACGCACCGCCTCTTCATACTCGCTCTCCGCGACTTTCCTTGCGCGTCTCCTTTCCTGCGGCGCAATGCTTTCGGGGTAAGTGTAACGGTTGTTAAGCCAGCCTCTGTACGTTACGCCGTTGCTTGCGGTGAACGGAAGCAGCCTCTCCGTCTCCTCTTTCACATAGTCGTTATACTCCCGGCGCAGCCGTGCCATCCTTGCCTCCTCCGGGGACTTCAATTCCATCACGCGCCAAAGGGTGGGGTATGCGTCCCGGAACTCCGCGCTCCCCGCGCCGTCCTCCGTGGCGGCACGGCGCACTGCCTCATCATCCCTGTTGAAACGCTCCGCCTCGTCCATGAGGGCGTAAACGTCGGCGGCGTTCATCTCCGCCTGAACAAGGTCAATGCCTATGTGCCGTATCATGCCGTCCGTGTCCGCCTCAACCTCCACGCCGCTTTTATCAGCCCTGTCATACGCACTCCCCGGCTTCGTGTGGTCGGCGCTCCTCACCTCATACATCACGCCGTAGCGGCTGAACTCCGCGTACTCGCTCCCCGTGCGCGCCTTGTGCCGCGCCGCCTTGACACCCTCCTTCTCCAAGTGCGCCAGCAGCGCGTTGAACGTGGCGGTGGGCTTCCGGCGGAACTCTATGCCCCTGCCGTCGCGGAACGTCTTCACGTCGCCCACGCGGTAAAGCTCCCTTTCCGCCGCTTTTTCATCAAAAACCTTGGGGTTCTCGAAGTTTTCAACTATCTTTGCAGCAGAAAGGAACTCTTGGCTATGTGTAGCGTCCGCAATTGGAGCGGAGGAGCTTATGTAGCCAAGAGTTCTTTCTTTGTCCGCATACAGCATCATTCCTTTGTTTATCCATGCCGCCACCTTGTTGTTGTCTTTGCCATAAACAGAGGTTACAAGGTTTATGTCCTGCACTTCCCCTTTATTCACATCAATGCTTACCAAGGCATTGCCTCCGTTCAGCTTCAGCTCCGTAAGAACGGAAAAACTTCCGTCATAGCTGCCTTTGAAAACGGCAATGGGGTCTTGGACGGCATTGGGCAAATCCCGCAATTCCTTTACAGAATATCCGTGAGCGGCAGCCTTCTTTACCGCCTTGTTCCCATACAGCCTTATATCCCTGTCCGGGATGCCGGCACTGGCAAGCGTTTTGGACGGCCGTCCGAGTGAAAGCGCCATCTTGTCGGCGTTCTCCTCTGTAAGTTCCTCAAGCTGCTCGTTGAACCGCTTGTTCACCTCATCAAGTTCCTCATTGAACCGCTCGTTTTCCGTTGCGCCATAGCCGGACATCCCGTCAAAGCCCGCGCCCTCACGCGCAACCACGGTGTCGGCGGCATCAGCCACGCTCGGCCTCCCGCCGTTCCTCTTCCGCTTGTAAGCCTCGTGAAGCACGAAAGCCCACTCTTTGTCGCCCCACTTCCTCACACCGGGTATGCCGAGACCCTCGGCGAGCTTCCTTAGCGCGTTCTGAAGCACGGCTTTAAGCCGCCCCCAGAAGGTAAGCTCCTCCGCGCTCATTTTCTCAAAGCCTTTCTCGCCTATGCGTCCTGCAAGGTCGGCGGCGTACTCCTCGGCGGCGTTGCGCCTGAACTGCCCGCGCTTACCGCCCGCCTCAACATGGGCTTCCGCCAAGTCGGTGTAATAGTATGCGTCTGCATTCTCACCCTTTGCCTCATGCTCCCTGCGCTTCCGTTTCATCAGCCTGTCAACCTCGGCGTCGTACATCTTCCGCGCCATGCGGTCTATGCTCTCCTGTATGCCGTCCTTCGACACACGGTAAAGCTCGTCAAGGGCGTTGTTCAGTTTCTCCTCTTCGGGGAACAGCACACGCAGCCCGCCATGCCCCACAACCTCGTGCAGCACGGTGTTCTCAACGTCAGCCACATTCGCGTGGTTGGGTATCACCACCGTAACCTCGCCCGTCATGGGGTTGAAGCTGCCTTTCATCCTGCGCTGGCGCACGCTTGGCAGTGCCGCCACCTCCGCGTCCGTGCGGACAATGCGCACAGGCGTGTTTAGAATTTCAGCCAACTCGTTCACTCTCTCGGTCATGGCGTTCTCCATCGCTTCCTTGGGTTCGCCCACCCACTTGCCCGCCATCTTCGCGTTGATGCGTGCAATGTCCTCGTTGCTGACGAATGGTATGTGTCCCTCTCTGCCGGGAATAACATCACGGCTCTCCCAATTCTGCTCATCGAGTGCGCGGCTTTCTTCGGGTGTCAGTTCCTTGCCGTCAAGCTCAAAACGGTAGCCCATCTTCTCCAACTCCCTGCGCACCTGCGGTACAAAGCGGTTATAGTCGCGGTGGCTCTTCAATGCCTCACGCTTGCCAGGGTGCTTCTTCCAGTACTCGTCTATCATCTTCGCCTCTTCCTCGCGAGTGAGCACCTTGTCTATCTTGCTCCAGCGCGAGAGGTAGAGCGTGCGGCCGTTGTTCCACTGGTGCGCGCCTGTGGGCAACAGGGCATAGTCGGCATAGAATGGCTCGTCTATCTCCGATTTCGGGATAAGACTGCGCACAACAACAAGGTTAGGACGCTTGTACGCCTCGCCAAACTGGGTGTTCAACGGTGTCTCAATGGCATGGTCGTAGGGGTCGTATGCCGCCCACAAGCCCTTGTCCTCGGGGTTCTTCTTCAAGAAGTATTGCAGTTGTGCGTCCTTGGTCTTGCCTTTCACAAACTTCAACCCCTCGTTGATAGGCAGTTCCGTGGTTTTCTTGCCGTCCACCATGAGGTAGCCGTTCCTGTTGAGTTCGTCCAACAGCTTCTGCTGTTCCGGGGTGAGCTTTATTGGCTGTGGGTTGGAGTAGTTCCACTTGCTGCCCTCCAAGGTTCTGCGCTCGCCCGTGTCCGCATCAATGAATGCCATTGGCGAACCGAGCGCATCGTCCTCAAAGGCTTGCACGTTGCGGTACACTGGCACAAGCTCGCTGTCGGGCAACGCCTCAAGCTCCTTTGCCTTGGGGTCATCGTCCTCAAGCAAGCGGAACTTGGTCTTGTCATCGCTCGTCTCGTCCTCTTCATCTGCGACAATATCGGTAGCTGCATCCACGCTTGCGTCCATATCTCCGCTTTTCACGGCTTCCAGATATTCGCCGTCCGCAACTTTTTCACCCGGAACCTTGGGGTTCTCGAAATTCCTCACTACATTTGCAGCGGTATCAAGGACTTCATTGGCGATTGCCTGCGATTTTGATTTCGCTGAGGACAGCCAATTTAGTCCTTTTTCCTTGTCAGCCCATACAAGGCTGTTGTTTTCCGCTATCGGGTTTACCACGTTCTCGGTCTCGCGTCCATGTATTGTGAGTATGTCGTTCACCTCCATGAAGCGGTGTCCCATTTGCTTTTCCTTTCCAAGCTCAACAGCCACGAATACATTCCTCCCCTCTGATGACTTCAGCTCAGTCAGGATGCTTATTGTGGATTCATTGCCCTTGAATATGAATATGGGGGAACGCATGGCTTTTGGCAAATCTTTCATGTCAGAGGCAGACAAACCGTGCTTCTTTGCTGATTTCCTCAGCACCTTCTGTCTTATGATGATAGGCACATCGGGCATGAACTGCGCTATTGTGCCGCTTGGCAAACCTGCATTAAGGTAATCGCCGGCGTTCAGCGTCCCTTCTTGCCACTTGTCAAGCTGCTCGTTGAACTCCCCGTTCACACGCTCCAGATCATCGTCAGTCCGCTCCTGCCGCGCCTCTGCCATGCTTGCTCCCGCACCGCCAAGCCCCCTTTCAAGGAATATCTGGTCCTCCCTCGCAACATCCTCCGTATCCGCCGCAAGGCTCGCCCTGCGCTCCTCGGGTGTCATGCGGATGCGCCTCTCAACGTTGCGGGCCTCAACCTCGCCGCCAAGAGACCGGTATATGTCGGATGGGGCGAGGTCTGTTTTCCCGCCGATTATCTTACTCTGCTTTCCTATGATTTTCTCCGCCTCATCAAGCTTCGACTTGAGCAGCTCACGGTCGGCATCCTTGAATCCGGCACTGTCCAAATACACACGCAGCAATGCACTCTGCAATAAATGTCCGCTGTTGCGGTATTCTTTCATTTTTGATGCCAGCTCATCAGCCGCCCCTTTGTCCAGAGAGCGAATCCATTCGTCAGCAGTCGGCACTCCGGCAAGCCTTGCCGCCTTGTCCAATCCGTCTGACACACGCTCCCTCACTTCGCGAATCTTGTGTTTGGCTTCCTCCATCATCCCGATGTTCCCGCCTCCTGCAAAGCCCTCAATATGCTGTATGGCGTGCTGTATCTCATGGGCAAGGACCTTGTTGTAAAACACGGTGTTTGCCACATTGACCGCAATCATGCCCTCACCGTGTCCGCCTCCGTGCGGGTCGTAATACGCGCCCACATTGCTGTGCGGGTCGTTAATGAACATAAGGGGCATACCTTTCAGTCCGGGGTATGCCCTGAACAGCTCATCCGCCCTCACATAGTCGTCAAGGTGCGGGTGGTCGTCCACGCCGTCCTTGAAGACCTTCCTGAACTCATTGTATTCGTCCGACAGCTCGTCGAAGCGTTTTTGCTCCTCATCCGACAGCCTGCCGTCGCTTTCAATCACCTTGTCCGTCAGTGCGTCATATTCCTTTCTCAAAGGCCACGCCGCATAAGCCTTGCCGAACCTCGCGTCCCCGTCCGGCACATACTCAATGTCGGGTATCTCATACCGCCACTTGCCGTCCGCGCCGCGCTCCCAGCCGGTGGCCAGCTTGATGGCCTTGGCGTCTTTCCCCGCCTTTTCCATGTCACGGGCTACGGAGAGGTTGTCAAGGCGCACAGTCGCCTCCTCAGCCCTGTCCGCAGCCTCCGCGCCTTTCTCGCCTATGAACTGGTAGCGGACAATGTCCCCCGCGTTCACTTCCTGCACCTCGGCAAGCCCGGTGGTGTCCCTGAACTCGCCGCTGTACAAAGCCTGCCTTATGCTGCGCACAATCTCCGCCAAAGGCTTGCCCTCCGCATTCTCTATTGAACGCCTGTTGTAGAAATACTCTACAAGGTGGGCTGTGCCGTCGTTGTCAAGCCCCCTGTTCCTATGGCTCGAAATGACTATGCTTATTCCGTTGTCCTCGTTGTTCCTGTCAAAGTTGGAAACCCGGGCGTTATGGTTGCTTACCCGAATGGCAAGCCTGTTGCCGTTCGGCAAGTCAAACGAACCGTAGTTGCTCGCTTCATGCCGCTCAAGTCCCAACGCCCGCGACAAGTCAGTGATGAACCCTCTTGTCTTGTTCGTGCCTTTTTCCCCATAAGACTCCGCAAGACTGTCCAGATTTGTTTGTACCTTTGCACGGGCATCGGAAACGCCAGTGGCCTTATTAGTGGGATTTCCTGCTATTGTCGCGGTTTCCTTTGCTCCATCGGCACTTGAGACGACTGTAGGATGATGTTTCTTATCACGAGAAACGGACGCGGTTTCAAGTGCTCTTTTTTGTCTTGCGCTCAAGCGCACCGCATCCTTTCCGCCATTCCCGAACTTCCTCGGGTCAACGCCGTCAAGCAGGTCCTTCATCACCCTGTCGGCAACCTCGTCCGCGCTCGTGTAGTGTATGTGCAGGAAGTCCGCGACGGCTTTCCAGAACCGCCTCAAAGCCTCCCTCACGCGCTCAAGCGCACTCACCGCCTCAGCCTTCTCAAACACACCGCCGTTGCCGTCCGCTATCTTCCGCGCCTCCTCACGCAGACGCTCCGCGCCCCTGCGCCCCGAATACGTGGCGATAACCTCGTCGGCAATCTCATCATCGGTTTCAAGTTCGGGGTAACGCTTTTTCACTTCGTCCCAAACAGGCGTGCCTTTCATAAGCCCCACAACGTTCTTCCACTCCTCTGCGTTGCCGCCGCGCAAGGCGCTCGCCCAAAGGTGTGCGTACTCATGCACAGGTGTCTCGGCATTGGCTATCTCCGGGTCTATGTATATCCTCCCGCCTACGGTGAAGCCGTAAGCCTCGCCGTTAGCCGTGCGGAAGAACCTCACCTTGTCGGTTATCCTCGCGTCCTTCTCGTTGAAGATTACGTAGTCTTTCGCGCCGTCCGCCCTGCCGCCGCTCCTGTACTGTGCAGGGTACTTTATGCCAGTGAAGCCTAAGTCTGAAAGTATCTTGCTTGCATTCTTGTCGCCAACATACAAGCGGATTGCCTTATACAGGTATTCTCCTGTACCTGCATCTTCGATGCTGTCGGCAATATCCCTCTCCAGCACTTCCAATTCCACATCGCTTTCCGGGTTCTCCGTCTGTACCGCCGTTAAAGTCTTTGCCGCGAGCGCTTCCTTGTCTATCGTATCCGGCAAGGGTTTGTTCCACTCCAGATAGTTCCCGCCGTTGTCGTCGGGTATCTCGACGGTGTACAACATCCTCCGCTCAAAGCCACACAAATAGTCATAATCTCCGGCAACTTCCTTGGCATAGTCCAGAATTGAATCCTCCACGGCGGAAGCGAAACTCTCCCTGTCCGATTCGTCGTCAAGGTCGAAATCGTCCACAGGGTTCAACCCGTAGAATTCATCCTCGTGTTCCTTAAAGTATTGCATGAACTGTTCAAGCGTATCCTTGTCCCTCGGCACGTCAAACTCGTAAAAACCGCCGGCGCCGTCATAATCCAATACCAGCCCGTCATCAACGCCATATTTCTCAAGGACCTTTTCCGCTATCTCCCTCTGTGCGTCTTCCCTTTCATCGTCAGGATATTCCGCCTCTCCGGGGTTTGCCTTCGCATACGCCCTTCCTATGCCCTCAACCTCGGTAACATACGTACCCCAGCCGTAGGCCTGTGCGCCCTCGCCCTCACCCATGTGGCTGTGGTCGAAAGCGTCGAAGTCCGCGCCGCTGCCGTGGTAAACCCTGTGCTCACGCACGGCATCCGCCGTTTCCGTGTCAGTCTCAACGCCGGGATAGCTCCAATTGCCGCCGATGTCCTTGGTGTGCAGCTTAACGTCAGCGTCTATCACACGCACATTGCCAGCCTTGTCCCGCACGATGTTCGACTTCTGCAAATCAGACACGACAATGCTGCCGTTGCTGAACACGGTCCTCTCCTCATTCAACGGCTCAAAACCGAGCTTGCGCATATACTCCGTGCGCTCATCCGTGGTCAAAGGAACGGATGTGCTGAAGTCAACAAAGGGCTGTTTGAGGAACTTGACGAACTTGCCGCCAACCTCGCCATAGCCCAAAATCTCATACCTGCTGTTTGGAAAAACGTAATTGAACAATGCCACTTGGTCAACGTCCGTGGGGAATTTCCTGCTCTCAAACTTGCCCTTGGAAACCTTCACCACGTATTTGCCGTCCTTGGACTGGTAAACCACGCTGTCCTTGCCGCTGCCTATCGGGGTTTCGCCAGCCCCGAAGTCCGAAACGTCCGTGTGCCAGTTGCCTGTGGCTACCGCCCACTTTTTGAGGAGTTCTTCCTTTTTCTCCTCAACTCTTCTTCTTGCTTCCGCACCAGTTCGTCCATCCTTTTCGACTGCGCCCTCGCAAATTCTGCTGAATAATGCATCGACCGCACCCGTGCGTTCTCCCTTTCGCAAGCTTCGTTCCACTCCCTGTGGAAGTCGTTTAGAAAGAGGTCTCCAATATCGGTTGTCGGGTGTTGCATTGTCAATGTGGTTGTTTATCAACTGCAAAGTTACATCATCGAAGTTGCCCGACAAAACCCTGCCGTACAATTCTTTCGTCTCTACCCTGAACTTGCGCATGCGCTCCTGCCGCTCACGGCGCACCTCCTTCTCCGTCCTGCCTGTGGCAAGGGCGGTCGCCCTGTCAACAGTCTGCCACATCCTGTTGCGCCTCCCGGCATCATCACTCCTGCGCCTTGCCTCCATACGCGCACCGTCAGCCATGCCAAGCACTCTCTGCCCCTCCTCAACATCCGTAATCACGTCCATGCCGCCCTCGCGAAGCCTGTCAACCACAGCATCACGCAGCGCACGCTCTTCCGAAGTTAAAGGCGCGACGACATCCCCCCTGTGATACATAAGCGTCTTGCCGGTAGTCTCATCCACCTTTTGCAAAGTCCGTTCCTCGGGCAAATCACGGAACAGCCGGGAAACTTTGGACGTTTCTTTTTTCTCATACGCCGTCAGCAAGGCTTTCAGAATCGCCGCCTCGTTGGCGTTCATGTCCGCCTCGCCGCGCTCGTAGGCGTTCCACGCCCCGATGTATCCGCCGTACTCGTCCCTCAGGACATCTATAAGGTCGCGCTCGGCTGTAGTGCTGCCATAGCGCTTCTTCCCCACTTGCCACACCACATCATGGCTATCACCCTTTTTCTTGACTCTGTATTTCTCAGGCTCGCCAGTGCTGCGCCATTTCTCTCCCTTCAGGATGCCATTCTCCACCGTTTCTTCCTTCACTACTGCATACTCCGCAAACGGCTTGGTCTTGCGGTGGCTGCTGCCAATCCACTTCTCGAAATCCTCAAGGTTCACGGCGGACACATCAATCCTGCGTCCGGCTTCCCAGCCTTTCTCATAGTTGGCGAGATAGTCGCCCTTTGCCTCGTCCATGTCGTTGAAGCCGAGCATCACCTTATGCTCGTCAAACGTGCCGTCCGGGTTGTACTGGTCCACCACATACACCTTGCGTCCGTTCCAACCGTCAATGTCATTGGAGAGGAACACATCTATATGGTCGCCGTCCACGCCCTCCGTGCCACGGAAATAGCCGTAGGTGTTGTGCATCTTGCTTTCCCACTTCTTGCCGTTGGCGTCCGTACCTCTGCGCACACTGCCTTGCGGCTGCTCTATGGTGATGTCGAACGTGCCGACCTGCACATGGCCTTTCTTGTAGTTGCCGGCCTTTTTCTGTGCCTCGGTGGGTTCGGTGTTCACCTCTGCCGAAGCCGCGTCAATCTGTTCGGAAAGCGGTGTTTCCGCTTTGCTTTCAGCATCTTTTCCGCCGTTTTCTTGCAAATCCGAGCTTTCTTCCGTAACTTTGCCCTCGGATAGCTCCCGAGTGGAAGGATATTGGTCGGAATTGGGCCGGCTGAGAAGTGCCTCCTGCTCGGGAGTTATTGCGTCACTGCGGTATATGACACTTTCATTGCCCGGCAAGCCCGCACCTTCCCTGCGCCCGAACACGGTTGCGATTGAGTTGACCTCCATGTCGCGCCCCGCATTCTTCACGTCAACGCCGACAGCCACATATTCTCCTTTCTCCGTTTTCAGTGAGGTGTAAAGGCGGTACGCCCTTTCCCTGCCGGAAAGGCTGGCTATGGCGAACGGCTTCTGCAAGGCATCCGGCAGCTGTCTCCATTCTGCCTCCGTCAGATTGTGCGAGCCGTCCTTGCCGAAATGACGCGCAATCACACCGTATCTTATGGTGAACTTTTTCCCGCCAAGCCCCAAGTCCTGCATGAACTTTGGTGTATTCGCAACATCAAAGAACTTCATGCCGAAAATCTTGGAGGCGGCTTCTTTGCCTTTTGTGTAAAGAGTGCCTATTACATCGCCAAGCGTAGGCTTGGCATCACTCCTTACTTCTCCTCCGGGTGCGCCTTGCGGTACAAGTCCGCCCGCAGCATCGCCCTCGCCGACAGCACCAGCCGCGCCGCCGGGGTCTTCGCCGCCCTTATCTCCTCCTGGGTTATCAGCCCTTTCTCCATGCACAGGCGGAACGCCTCGCGCATCCGCTCCTCCGTTGTAATCGTCTTTGCCATTTAAGTTCTCCTTTTCTGCACTTTCTGCGTTTATATTGTCTATAACCTCCTGCGGAACTTCCGCAGCCTCCTCCAAATAACGCGGAAGCCACTCGTTTTCGTATTCGTAATACTCCTCCGGGGTCATGTGGTAAGCCTCCATGAACTGCCCGCGCTCGTACTCCTCCCTCTGTCTGCGCTCGTCCGCGCTTTCGCCACTCTCCGCATGGGCGGCTTCCGCGTCGTCCATCATGGCGCGGGGCGAGGTGTAACGGCGCAAAACGTCAAGCACCACGTCCAGAGCCTCCATGCTGTCAACCCCGGTGTCCTCAACGCTGTCAAAGCCCGCCGCAGCCGAGTAGTCGGCAAGCATCCGCTCCGCCGCCTCCTCGGGCGTGTAGCCGTCCCTGGAAAGCAGCCAGATGCGCCTGTTGCGCTCCGTGCGGCTGCCGGTGAAACCGAGGTGTGCGCCCAGACCCTGCGTGCCGCTCTCCTTGCCGCGCCACAGAAACCTGTACTTCCCTGTGGCTATGGTGCGCATCACAAAGTCCGTGAAGTCCGTGTAGTCCCCCAGCGCGGCATCCTCCTTCGCATAGCGTCCCTTGCGCCGCAGCTCCTCACGCGCATTGTCGAGCCTCTCCCTTTTCCTGCGCCTTTCCGCCTCCTCGGCGGCACGCGCCCTGCTTGCGGTCTCGCCGGCTATGGCACGCCATTTCCCAAGCTCATCGCGGGCTTTCTCAACCGCCGCCTTGTGTCCCTTGGCGGCGGCTATCTTCTCCGCAACGGTAACGCCGTGCGCCGGGGCGGACTTCTCCGCCTTTTTCAAAGCCGCCTCCATGTCCTTCACCATGCTGTCCGCAACGCCCTGCGCCATGCCGGCGTCGCCGCCGCACTGCTCCACCAAGGCGTCCCAAGCGGTGTATGCGTCAGCCGCCGTGTAAACAGGCTCGCCGTCCGCGTCCTTGGGGATGCGCGAAAGCGCGGAGGCGTTTTCCACGCCCTCCGCTTGCATATCCGAATTCTGTTCCGTATCTTTGCCCACGGAAGTTGTAGGGGCGTTCATGCTGGAGGATGTTTGAGTGCCGCGTTGTTCAACATCCTGCGATGTCCCGGCAATTCCGGCAGATTGTCTATCCGTAGTATGGCGGTTATACACTTCCTTATTTTTCCCACCGTAAGACGTTTTGAAAATCCCTGCGGTGTTTATGTTCCAATATGTGCCGTCGTTTGACAACTCCACCATTAATGTGTTGTTGTGCCTGTCTGTAAGCTGAATACGGTAGGTTTGCCTTCCGTCCCTGACATTGTCCTCCTTTATTACATCATAGTTTTTGGCTACTTTTTCAATAAAGTCAAGAACGGACTTGTATCCGGCTTTTCTTATCTGCTCCCCATGCCTTGCCTCTATGTGTACAAGACCGTAACCGTCATTTGTGGCCGGATTGGTTATCACGCCTTCACTTAACAGTATTGGTGCCGGAGTGAGACCGCTTTCCTCGCTTATCTCGCCAAAAGGAAGCCTTCCGTCAGAGGCAAGCACAAACTGCCGTCCGTTATCGTCTATTTCATCAGACAGGATAATTCCGTTCTTCTGCTCCGACGCTTCCCCTAATACGCTCTCCGCTTGCCTGTTTGCGTTCCCTTCAGTACCTTTGCCCACAGAACGTTCAGTGCCGCTATTGTGCGGTACATCTGTTGAAGCGTTGCCCTCTTGCGTAGGAAGGAGGTCCGGCACACCATCGCGGTGTTCAGCTAAGTGCCGTTCAGAGCTGTTGGGGGGTAACGCTTCTTTATCCCCTCCGTTTATCCCATTTTCCTGCACGTCCGCCTCCGCCGCATCTTCGGGGGTGCGCCGCCACGCCACGTTGCCGTAAGCGTCCCTCACCTCCTGCACCTGCGCCTCGAACTGCTCCGTGGGTATCAGCACAACCCTGTCCCCGACCGCAGCCTCCACGCCGTCATCGTCCGTGCGCTGCACAACGCCGCTCACCTGAGTGCCGTCCGCGCCTGTCATCACGAAAGTGTCGTTCACGCCGTACTTCGGGGTGTTGTCGAACTTGTCGGCGGCATCCTGCGCAATCCGCTGGCGCAACGCCTCCGCAGCCACGCTTACAACAAAGCAGTAATCGCAATGCTGTTTTTAC
Organism: uncultured Bacteroidaceae bacterium; assembly: GCA_934364765.1. GTDB lineage: Bacteria > Bacteroidota > Bacteroidia > Bacteroidales > Bacteroidaceae > UBA6398. Next base: position 15,161 of record CAKRMO010000001.1, read on the forward strand.
AGGTGCTTGCCAATTGCCAAACACCCCTTTTTTATTGACTTAAGTCTTGGCTTTTGCCTGTTGCTTGATTGTTTTGTTACACACTTAAACCAAAGCGACACTTTGTCACCTCAGACTATGTAATACATGAAAAAAAACAACGCCGGGCTTTTTTATAATGAAGCCTGGCGTTGTTTTCACTTTCCGTAGCACTCTACAAATTCGCCTCTATGTCTTCCAAATCTTTCCTGAACGGTTTGTCTGAGTTTATCCTTCGCGACACCACCGAACATGAGTGCAGAACAGTGGAATGGTCGCGCTTGCCCACCACGCTTCCTATACGCGAATAGGAGAGATTGGTATATTTTTGTACGAGGTACATTGCCACCTGGCGCGCCAACGTGATGCGCTGTTTTCGCGATGGGGAGCATATCTCTTTTGTGCTGACTTCATAGAATTTCCCCACTCTTTCCAAGATTTTCTCAACGGTAATGTTTTTGTCCCGTTGCTTGACAGTGCGTGCCACAACACGTTTGGTCAATTCCATATCCACCTCTGAATTATATACAACCGAATATGCCAAAATGGCATTCACGACACCTTCCAAATCGCGGATATTTTCTGACGCGTTTGCGGCGACATAGTCAACGACTTCTTTGGGGAACACCAAGCCGTCGTGTTGTATTTTATTCAAAAGTATTTTCTTCGCCAACTTGGCATCGGGTTTTTGAAGTTCTGCGACAAGCCCCCATTTGAATCTTGTAAGCAAGCGGTCTTCCACGCCTTCCAATTCCACCGGCGGACGGTCGCTCGTCATTATCAACTGGTGGTGCGTCTGCTGCAAATGGTTGAATATATGGAAAAAAGCTTCCTGCGTGGCTTTTTTTGTCTCCCCGGCGAGTTCCTGTATGTCGTCAATTATCAGAACGTCCACACTCTGATAGAAATTTATGAAATCGTTGCGCTTGTTCTGGCGCGAGGCGTCGCCATACTGCACCATAAACAGATGTGCGGACACATACAGCACTCTGGTTGACGGTTCGTTGTCCTTTATGCGGTTTCCTATTGCATTTACAAGATGCGTCTTCCCCACTCCCGATTTTCCGTATATGAAGAATGGGTTGAAAGTCATTTGGCCCGGGTTGTCGGCTATTGACAAACCTATGCTGCGCGGCAATTTGTTCGACGCGCCTTCTATGAAATTTTCAAAAGTATTGTCCGGGTTAAGCCGCGAATTAAGTTTCTGCGGGTATTTCCCCACCACACCGTCAATCAGCTGCGGGCTCTTGTTTCCGCCGTATTCCGGCTTAGGCCTTCCGTTAGAGGGCGACACTTCTTTTTCGCTCAGCCCGTCTCCCGAATCAATCACCACATTATAGACAATGTTTATGCCCTTGCCAAATTCGAGCTCTATTGCTGCACGGAGAATCCTTATATAATGCTCTTCTATATATTCGCAAAAGAAATTGGAAGGCACACGAAGCACGGCCTGCCTGTTTTTCACGCCTTCGAAAACTATAGGCCTGAACC
>CAKRMO010000002.1 GCA_934364765.1 uncultured Bacteroidaceae bacterium
GTCCTGGTCTATGGCTATGACCTCGTTGTTGCAAAGCAGGTTGAACGTGAAGTCGTCTATCCGGGAAATGTCGCAGCCTATGAGCAACGGCGCGGCGAGCAGCGACCACAGGCTTATGTGGGTGTATTGCTCGTCGGCGGTGAGGCGCGAGTCGTGCAGCGTTCCTCCCCAGCCGCCAACCTTTCCGACCACGAGCATATCGGGGTCGTTCCAGTGTCCGGGCATTGAGAAAGGCCATTTGTCCGCCTGCTGGCGGAAGCCTATGTCGCTTATCGACTCCCATGTGTCGCGTATGTCGTCGGTGGTGCGCCATGAGTTGCCGTCAACGCCGTATGCCCAGCGGCACACGTTTTCCGCTCCCCACGCCACGTTGTAGAACACATCGCGTGGCAGACGGCGCAGCTCGCGCTCCATTTTCAGGTAAGGCTCAAGTTGCGTTGCCGCCGATTTGTCCTGATCCTCGGCAATGTTACGGGTGTAGCCGCAGCAGTCGTATTTAAGATAGTCCACCCCCCAGTCGTTCCAAACCTTGGTGTCCTGCTTCTCGTGGTTCAGCGAACCGAGATAGCCGCCGCAGGTGAGGTCGCCCGGCGAGGAGTATATGCCGAACTTCATTCCGTGGGAGTGAAGCCAGTCGCCGAGTTCCTTCATTTGCGAGAACTTTTCGTTTGTGGAAATGTAGCCTTGGGCATCGCGGGTTTCCGACTCCCAGCCGTCGTCTATGTTCACGTAGTTGTAGCCGTAGTCGGCGAGCCTTTTTTCAATCATCGCGTTTGCCGACTCCAAAACCTTCTGCTTGGTGACGCCAAGTCCCCAGCAGTTCCAGCTGTTCCAGCCCATAGGTGGCGTGAGGGCTATCTTGTCGCCAACTTTCAGGGTTATGGTCTTTGTGTCCTTGCCTTTGGAGTTTTGGGCTTCGAGCGTCAGGGCGTAGTCGCCGCGCTTATCCACGCAGCCGTAAACAACCCCGCGCACGGAGTCAACGCTGAGTCCTTGGGGAAGGTTGGCGGCGCGGTACTTCATGGGCTTGTCGCCCGAGGCTGCGATTTTCATAATCACAGGTTTGCCGGGGCGCACGCCGTAAACAAGGGCGTTGTTTATTCGCGGGGCGGCAGGGGCGGGCGGTGTGAGGATGTATTTTGTATATATGGTTTGTGCGATGCTGTTTTGGGTGTCGTTGTCCTTATACGTGATTTTGAGGCGCGAAGTGTTCTCGTTGGGCATTGCGAAACTTAACGTGCGGCTTTTCTTCCCTTTCACGCTCACTTTCTGCGTTGACGTTTTCGAGACGCTTCCTGTTTCGGCGTTTGTCATTTCGAGCGTAAGCACGCCGTTTTGCGTGCAGTCGAAAATGTTGTCTATCTTGACGTCAAAGCGGCTTTCGGCGGTGAATGTCTTTTGCTCCACGTCCATTTTTATGCCGTCCAGCGGGTTTTCCTGCACCTCGAAATGTATTGGTGTTCCCGAAACTCCGCCGTCATCCCCCTCGTTGTAAACACGGATGGCGATAACGTTTTCCCTGTCCCATTTTATTATGCCGGTGTTTGCGGGGATGTTGTATTTTCTCGGCGTGTCCCATGCTCCGAAATACCCGTTTTTGTCCGACGGCATACCGCCGGTCTTGCCCACAAGCACTCCGTTAAGATAGGTCTCGTCGGAGTCGTCAATATATCTTATGCAAAGGTTCAGGCCGTATTTGAGGTTTTTGCCGGAAAAGTCCTTTTTCCTCGGGGTGAACTTCACGCGGTACCACGCATAGCTTCTCACGAGCTTTATGCCCTGCCTGTTCCAACTGTCGGTGGTTGAGATTTCCTGCCAGCCGTTGTCGTTGAAGTTGCCTGCCTTCCACGCCGCGTTGTCGCCAATGTGGAATTTTGCGCGTGTTATATCCGCAGTTTGTGCGTGCGCCGCCAGAGACACCAAAAGCGACACCGCCAAAGTTTTCAAGTGTATTGCCATTTTCAGGTGAATTGTTAGTGGTGCAAATTTGGCGAAAAAATTGTAAACACACGGAGGCGCAAGCGCTTTTTTAAGGCGTATGGCAATAAAAATCCCCTCCGTACAGGTTTCATGCGGAGGGGATTTCCCAAAATCAACAAATGTGTGGGTTATTTCTTGAAAATCTTTTTGCCGTCAACGATGTAGATGCCGCGCGGCAGCTTTTCGAACGTAGTGTTGAGGCGCACGCCTTCAAGAGTGTAGATGCCCTCGCGGCTGGGTGCGTTGCTTGTCGCCTCATCAATGCCCACAACATTTTTCGGGGTGATGAGTGCGTCGGTAACTCTACCGTTAAGCCACAGTGTTCCATTAATGAACTCTGCACACTCGGGAGTGATGATTTCGCACCCCTTGAGCGTTACAGTGTCGAAGCCATAGATTGCGCCATTCACGCCCTTGGCACGTATGGTGGAGTTCTCAATTACAAGGGGGTATGACTTGTAGGGACCGCTGGAGATTGCATAATTTTCGCCTGTGGCGGTGAGGTTGAGATTGGTGAGCGTTACTGGGGCGTTTGCCCAAAGAGCCGAGCTGTTGTAGTCGTCAGCACTGGAAAGCTTGAGCGAGTCTTTTGTACAATCGGTGGCGGTGATGCTGGTGGGCTTGTTCAAGACAATACAGTCGTCATCGCTCGATTTTAATTCGCAGTCTCCCTGAACTTCGATTGTCAGGCTGTCAACACCGGAGTTCTTGATGCAATAATTAGTTCTGTCCATTACCACACCATTCAGTCTGAGTGTTTTGGTTTCAGGGATGTATCGGATTTCGCCTTTTTCAATGGCAGAAGAAACTGATGCGAGGTTGTCTTTGTTCTTCGAGGTTACCTCTGTGCCGCAAACATACAGACCGTACAGGTCGTACGTGCTGATGAACGCCTCGTCTGTTACCACGCTGCCGTTCTTTTTCAGCGTGCCGCCGTCAAACGCCGCGCCATCCGGCTTGAGAAGTTCGCATCTTTCGAGGTCAACTGATTTGAAGTTGATTATAGAGCCGCTTGTACCCTTGGCACGCACGTAGGAATGGCTGATTTGCAGACTGCCGATGCTTGTGTTCCCGTTTTTGCCCGCAATGCCGTATTTGCCTGTGGCGGTGAGGTTGAGATCCTCTATTGTGGCGGACCAGCCGAACGCATCGGGTGCGGTGTTAACAAGCAGCGCGGAGGCTTTGGCGGAATTAAGGATGAGCGAGCCCATTTCTGTTTCGGATGCCCCTTTAATGTTGCTGGGTATTTCAAAGGATATGCAGTCGCCGCCCGCATTTATTTTGCAGTCTCCCTCAACTTCGATATTCAGTCCGTCTGCACTTTCGTTCAGGATGCCTGTGCCTTCGGTTTCTATTATGGCATCCTTGAGTTTAAGTGTCTTTGTGCCGGGTTTGAAGGAAACTGTGCCGCTCACGCCCGGGATTACGGTAAGGTCGTCCTTGTTCTCGTTGGTAATCTTTACGCCGCAAATCTTCACCGTGTAGTATATGGGCGATATTACAACCTCATCAGTAACCACGTCGTCGTTTATCTTCACCGCGCCATTGGTGAACACCGCGCCTTCGGGCGAGCTGATGTTGCAGCTGGAGTACGTAATTCTGTCGATGTCGCATATAGAGCCTTTCGTGCCTTTGGCACGCACGGTGGAGTTGCTGATGTGAAGTATTCTGTTTCTGTCTGTCGCAAGGTAGTCTGTGCCGGCTATCCCGCGCTGCCCGGTGGCTGTGAGTTCAATGTTGTGGATTTCGCACTTATTATTTACAAGCAGGCCTGTGCTTCCTGGGGCGGAAAGGGCGAGCGAAGGGTTTGTTCCTATGTTGGCAATATCGGTGGGCTTGTTAAGTATTACGGAAGCTAAGGAGGCTGTGGAAGTCATGCTGCATTTCCCCTCCATCCAGACATACATGTTTTCCGCGCTTGTATTCGCAAGGCAGCTTCCGGCCGTCTCTATCACGACATCTTTTAGCTGTAGGTATATTCCGGAGAGTGGGTTGCAGATGATTTTCCCGCTCTTCACTCCTGGAATGGAAGAAAGGTTGCCAACGTTCTTGTCTGTAACCGGCACGCCGCAAATGCTGAGACCGTAATATTTCGTCCCGGAGGGCGCGATGGCAACTTCGTCAGTAACCAATTTTCCGTCTTTCTTCACCGTGCCGCCGTCGAATGCCGCGCCGTCGGGCGTGATTAGCTCGCAGCCGGTGAGCGTAGCCGATTCGAAACCGTCCAAAGAGGCTAGTGAGCCTTGGACGTACACGCTGGAATTTTCTATGGCGAGAGTCCCGCCAGTACTCCAAAAGTTAACGATTCCATATCTGCCCGTGGCGGTGAGGGTTAGGTTACGGATGGTGCAGGCGTGTTGCGTGTTTTTTATTCGTATGGCGGCGTTTTTATGAGACTGGACGATGAGCAAAGGCTGTTCAGTCCCGGACACACCGACAATGGTGAGTTTGGTGCCTAATGTCCAAATGGCGTTGTCGTTGGTGGAATTGATTACGCACTTTCCCTCCACTTCGATGGTTGTCAGGTAATCGGACTCTCCGGCTTTGATGCCGCCTCCGTCAGCGTCGGTGTCAATCACGGCGTTCTTAAGCCGCAGCGTCTTGGTGGTCGGGTTGTAGGATGCCGTGCCGCTCACGCCGGGAATGACGGTGAGGTCGTTCATGTTCTTGTCGGTTACTGTTTGGCCACACATTAAAAAGTAATCGGCTGCCTGTGCGGGCATTGCCCACAGAGCGGCGAATGCCATGACCAAGGCAAAGAGCGGGCGGTTCTTTCCGCCAGAAAGTAATCTTGCCATTTGTTTTCTCATAATTTTGTTGTTTTGTATTGAGTTATTTCTTGATGATTTTCTTTCCGTCAATGATGTAGATGCCGCGCGGAAGCTGTTCAACAGGCTGGTTGAGGCGCAGACCGTCGGGCGTGCAGATTACTTGCGGTTTGGTTTCGCCCGCGCCGCTTTCCACTTTACCTATGCCCACAACAGGGCTGTTGGGGGAGGCTATAAGCACGTCGGTTACGTTCTCGCCGCCAAGCATAAGATAGTTGTACCTGTCTTTGAACTCCGCGCCCTTGGGCGTGATTATCTCGCAGTTTTCAAGTTTCACCTCTTTGAAAAATCCCATGCTCAGGTTGCCGTAGCTTCTTACCACGGAGTTGTTTATTACAAGGGTGGTCAGAGGGTCTCCTTGGCCTATTTCGCCCTTTATGCCGTAGTTATTGCCTTTGGCGGTGAGCTTGATGTTGTCCAGCGTCAGGCTGTCGCTCGCATTTATGGCTATAGCTTCCGCGCATTCCACCTCAAGCGACGCATCATCGCCAACGCCTATAATTTTTACGCCCTTGGAAAAATACGCCGACGTGCAGAGGGGCGCGTATTTATCGACCTCGTTCACAATCTTGCACTTTCCCTTGATTTTTATCACAAGTCCCGGTATGCTACCGCAAAGAGCCCATGTGCCACGGTTTTCGGGAAGGTTTTGGTTGTTGAAGTTGGCATTGGAGTTGAAGAGCGTGGCGTTTTCGAGCGTCAGGATGTTCTTCTCGGGGTCGTATGTAACCCTGTCTGCGTCCACGCCGTCGATGAATGCAAGCTGGCTGCGGTTCTCGGTGTTCACTTTCGTTCCGCAAATGTACAGGTCGTATGCCGGTACGATGAGAGCCTTTCCTGTTACTTTCGCGCCGGTGGAGTCAACAAGGGCCATGCGGTTGGAAGAGTCGTATCTGAACCATGCGCCTCTGACGGGGGTAGCCACGTCAATGCCCTCAGTCCAGATGTATGTGAGGTTGGTCATCACTTCTCCTGCGCATTGCGCACTTATCCTTGAGTTGTATATCCGCAGCACCTCGCTGCCGCCGGTTCCCGTGAAACCGTACTTGCCTTCTCCGAAAATGTTTATGTTCACGTTCTTTATGTTGAGGTACGCAGGTTTGTCCGAGCTTTTGTACCCCAGCTTGAACGCGCCGTTGTTTTCGTAAACGGTGAGGCTGATTGACGCGCCTTCCTCGCCCTCTATGTTCAGGGTTGAATTGTCGCGTGCGTTAAAGGCCGCTTGCGCGTTTGCGTTAAAACTCCAGTTAAGTGAAAAGCTGCATGTGCCTTTCACCTTTACGTTCAGGGTGCTGCCATATACGCTTGCTGCGCTGAAGTTTTTCCATGTCAGACGGTCGAGCGTAAGTATGCCAGTCTCCGGGTCGTACCATATGTTGCCTCCCAAGTTGTTGCTGTAACAGCCCATGATGCAGCCGCTGAAGTCGCCGAATGACATGTCCGAGAATATAAATCTATGGCTTACGCCCTCCTTGATGGTGCTGAAGTTTTTGAATGCGCCTATTTTTTTGAAGTCGTCCACCTTTCCTTCCTCCACATACAGTGTTTTGGGGAAAACCGTGCCGTTGGCGTCTGTGGAGAAAGCGTTGTCGGCGAAGTCCTGCGCATCAAGGTTTTTGGTCGCCATGTATTTCAATCCGGTGCAGCCGCTGAATATTTTGCCTCTGGCGGTTTTCAGGGTGGTGGGCAAATAAACGCCTTCGAGGCTCGAACAGCCTGAAAAAGCCCCCGTCCCTATGGTGCTGACTTTGTTAAGGTTTATCTGTTTCAGGCTGTTGCAGTATTGGAACGCATACGCCCCGATAGTCTCCACATTTGATCCGAAAAAAACGTGGGTGATGTATTGGCAGCCGTTGAAGGCGTAGTCCCCGATGCGCTTTATCTTGTATTTTTTATTGTTGGATGTGAAATAGAGGGCGATTACCAGACGCCCGGTAACGTTTGTCGGCGCTTTGGAAAGTTCCACGGCATATTCATTGGCGTCGTAGTTTTCCTCCACAACGGTGTAGGTATATACATAATCCTTTGAGGAGCTTGAGTTCACCCCCTCGGTGGTGTAGATTTGCTGGCCTATGGATGCGAATGCGTTTTGCGGCAAAAGCAACGCCGCCACCGCAAGAATCATTGCCGGAAGTATGCGCTTTGCAATGCCCGCGCCGTTGGTCGGTATTTGTACGGAGATAAAATTTTTCATTGTCAGGTATGTTTTGGTCTTTGTTATGTTCTCGTTAGAATTGCGCAAAAATAGGTTGTTTCCCCACTTTTTCCGTTGTTGTTTTTGTTGTATTTCATGCACAACAACGAAATACAACGGAAATATACATAACAGCGAATAAATTTTATGCCATACGCCCGAAAATTTTGGCGAAGCCAAAACAGCAGATGCAGGTTGGATGTTTCCCGAAAAGCAGTTTTGCGACCGCAAAACGCACCGCATCCAGCAAAAGAACGGTATCGGTTTGGCAGTTTGCGGCACTGTTTGAACGATGGCATAGAAGGCGTATGCCATGCGTCCCTACAAATGGCGCAAAACCAAAGCCCCGAAAACTATATCGGATGTTGGAAAAACTATGTCCTATGTAGAAAAAATTATGTCTGATATAATTCAAACTACATCAGACCTTTTTTTGCCGTTTTGCAGCACGCTGTAAACCAAAAGCTTTCCTCTTTATGTAAATAAAGGGGAAAGTGTTGTAATTCTGCGTTTTATGAAAAATGTGCCTTTGCTGTCAAATGCAGCGCACGCAGGCTATGATTGCAACGGCGGAAAACGTAAGCAAAAGGGAAAGGGTGAGGAAATTTATGTCTGCCTTGAGGTAGCCTCCGTGTGTATATTCGGATGATATAACCCGCGTTGGGCTTGCGAAGCGCGATGCTACTCTGCGGTGCAGATAATAAAGTGTTGCTCCAACCACCGCCCCGACAGCAAAGCCCACTATGACATCTCCGAAATAGTGTACGCCGAGATATATGCGCGACCAGCCGTTGAGCAGCGACCACAGCAGCATCAACAATGACAGGCGGGTGTTTTTGAAAAGGAACGCAAGGAACACGGCAACCGACATGGTGTTGGCGGCGTGGGCGGAAAAAAAGCCGAAGCCGCTTTCGCGGTAGCCGTCAACAATGTTCACGGTGTACATTAATATGGGGTCGTTAGACGGTCTCCACCGCTCGAACACCGCCTTGCTTATTTCGGAAAGCGTTGTGCATACCGCCACGCACGCCACAAGCATGGCGGTGATTGTGAGAAGCCGTGGAAGTTCGTTGTTCTTTATCACCACGTAGAGCATAACCAGCCCCACGGGAACCCATGTGAGTGTGGAAGTTATTGTCATCATCAGCCCGTCGGCATACAGCGAGTCGCTGCCGTTGAGGGCGAGGGTGACTGTTTGGTCGAGGGACAGGGCTTTTTCCAGCATGGCTTTCGGGGTATTACAGGCGGATATTCAAAATAAGGCTACGTTATATCATGCCTATGCTTTCTGTGGAAATCCATCCTTTCTGCCCTCCGCCGAGCGAAACCTGCTGCCATCCTTTTACGGAGCTTTCGGTGATGAGCCTTATCTTTGCCCCGGGAAGAATGTGCTGGAGGGTTTTTGAATTTGCGGACGGCGACTGGCGGATGTCGCTTTGTTGCAGCACTATGGCTTCACCCGGCGTGTCTCTCTGGCTTGTGAGTATGCCGGCGCATACAAGGGAAACTGCCATGACAAACACCAGCGCCAGGCCTCCGAAAAACGCACCCTTTCTCATCCACAGCGCGCTGCCGAAAAAGTAAAGCAGTACGCAGACCGACATGAGCGCGAAGCACACGAGGGCGCATGCCGTCCATTGGGCAATGCTGCGGGAGTGGAGCAGATCGTGCCACCACGAGGAGATGAACGACTGGGGCTGCGCCCCGGCATACTTGATTTTTGCCGCTGTTATTCTCAGGTTGTATTTCGCGTCGGAGTTTGACGGGTCAATGCGCACTGCGCGCTCAAAGGCGAGGCGTGCGCGGGGATAGTCGTTGAGGCGGTAGTAGCAGTTGCCGAGATTGTATTGTATGTCGGAGCTGCGTATGCCTTTGGCGGCATTCTCAAACTCCTTGGCGGCGGCGCGGAACTCGTTTTTGGAGTAGAGGGCGCAGCCGCTTTCGTAGCTTTCCTGCGGCGATGCGGCGCGGAGGCTGACTGTTTGCAGTGCGCAGCAGAATATCAGTGATATTATGAATAATGCTCGTTTCATGTCGGTGGGTTATCTTAATGTGTCCTCAATTTCCACGATTGCCTTGGCGGAACGCCGGTAGAGGTTTTCCATGTTCTCCTGCGGGTTTCCCGGTGCGTAGCGTGCGAACTCGCATTGTTTCATGAGGTCGGTGAACTCTGCGGCGAGCGTCTGGCTCACGTTCCTTTTAAGCAGCGTGCCTTCAATTTCGTCGGTCTTGAACTCCGACATGGGTATTGCCAGACGGTGGGAGGCGTAGGCCATGAGCGCGTTGGCTATTTCGTCGTAGAACTCGGCGGAGTTTCCTGCTTTCATCAGTTTTTCGGCCTTGCGCAGGTGTTTTGTGGCGGTGCGCTTTGCACGGTGCTGCAGCCGCAGGGTGGTGTTGCTTCTGAAGTTCTCGGAACGCCTCAACACGATGAAGGCTATGGCGAACACCATGAGCAGTGCCGCGTATGCCGCGTAGTACCATGCGTTTGTGGGCGACAGGAAACTTGACGGCGTGGAGTATTGCCCACGGTGAATGTCGTTGATGTCCTTGCGCAGTAGGTCGTCATCCTCTGAAGGCTGGTTTGCTCCCTGTTCCACGCGGAAGCTTATGGGCTGTGTGCTGGCGGTCTTGTATGCGTTGGCTGCCGTGTTGAAATATCCGAGGCTGATTGCCGGAAGCGTGTAGTCGCCCTTTTGGTGGGGCACAACCACGTAGTCGTAATACACCGTTCCGCTCATGCCGTTGGCGGTGAGCGTGGTTTTGTCGGTTAGTTTTGCGGGGAACACCTCGAAGTCCGCGCCGAGGTTGAGCTTGGGGGCGGTGATTAGTTTCATGTTTCCCGTGCCGCTGATTGCAAGGCGCACGGAAAGGTTTTCGTTGGTGCGCGGCTTGGGGGTGAGAATGGAGGAAGTGATTTTGAAGTCGCCAACAGCCCCGGAAAAGTCAGAGGGTTTGGGGGCGGGGAGTTTCGACACTTCCAATGCGAGCGAAGGGGCTATTATGGACTTCTTGACTTCCGCAAAATTCGGGTTTCCGTTGAAGAACGCGTCGAATGGGTCTATGCTGGGGTTGGCCACGGCAACAACGCCGTCAAATTTTATTGACGGGATTTCGAGTTTGCCGGTCTGCTGCGGGAACATCACGTACTGGCACCATTTGGTGGTCTGGTAGTTCTCGCCTTTGTAGCTTTCAACGCTGAAAGTCTTGTTTTTGGGAAGCGGCACTTCCTGTATGAGGAAACCTTTGAGGTCGGGCATCTTGCCGGAAAGCTGTGTGAGGTTTACGCGGGTGTATATTTTGTATGTGAGCACGATTGGCTCCTGCTCGTAAACTTTTGTCTTGTTTGCCGAGACGGTGATGAAAAGGTCTTTCGCGGTAATCCTGCCGTTGGTGGGCGTTGCTATGGTTTGCTCCTGCTGTTGGGAGTTTCCGCCTTGTGTGTGGCGCGTGGAGCCGCTTGCGTGTATCGTAACCGAATTGGTCTTGTATGTTTTGCCGCCTATGCGGAACGTTGCCGGCGGTATGCTCACGCTTCCGGCCTTGTCGATGGTGCAGGTGTAGGTGAAGGTAACGGAACTTGAGCCGGAGCTTTTGCCGTTTATTATCTGGTAGCTCGACATTTCGGAGCGGCTCGGGCCGTAAAGCACGTTGATGCCGGCGGGAAACTTCGGGCCTGTGAAATTCTCGACATCACGTGTTGATACGTAATATTCTATTCTGAAATCCTCTCCCGTTGCCACGCTGCCTGGCGCGTTAACCTTTATGTGTATTGCGCCGAACAGCGGCAGGGCGAGCAGTGAAAGGAGTAATAGGCTGTATGTTCTTTTTGTCATTGTATATATGCTCTGTTCACCAGTTCTTGTCAAGGCTTCGGGGACTTGCGTATCGCTGTCCCTTGCGCAGTTTGTCCTGCGTTTTCTGCTCTTCCTGTTTTGCTGCGTCAAGCAGGCGTTCGGCATTGTCCTTTGACATCTGATTGTTGTTCTGTTGCTGTTTTTGTTCTTGCTTGTCCTTGTTTTGCTGCGGTTTGTTCTGCTGCTTTTTGTCGTCCTTCTCCTGCTTGTTCTGGTCGTTCTGTTTCTGGTCCTGTTTTTGGCTTTTCAAAAGATGCCGGCACAGCGCGAGGTTGTAGCGGCTCTCGTCGTCGCGGGGATTGTTGCGCAGGGCGTTCTCGTAGCTTTTTATGGCTTCGCCGTATTGTTTCTGGCTTTGCAGTATCACGCCGAGGTTATGGTTGGCCTTGGCGAGGTAGAGCGGATTCTTGGTGCGCTTTATCGCAGCCTCGTATTGCGCGGCGGCGTCTTTGGGGTTGCGCTGGCGCAGAAGCGCGTTGCCGAGGTTGAAGTGCGCCACAGCGTCCTTGTCGTTCTTCTTTATTGCCTTGCGGTATGATGTCTCGGCATCATTGAACAGACTGTCGAGGTAAAGTGAGTTGCCCTGGCGTACCAGCCGGCGGTTGTCGCCTTGCGGAAAAGCCTTGGCCGCACACAGAAGTGTTAAGACTAATATTATATATTTCCTGGAAATCATCATCTTTTCTTGAACAGGTTGAGTTTGCGCAGCACACGGTTTTTGCGCTCCATTATTATTGCGTCAATAACCAAGGCGATGAGGGCGAGCAGTGCCACCCATTGGAATTGCTCGGCGTATGAGGAATAAATGGCGGAGGACATTTCGCTCTTCTTTATCTTGTCAAGGTCGCCGAACAGGCGTTCCCTTGCCGTGGGCGCGTTTGTGAGGTAGATGAACGTGCCTTTTCCCGCCTCGGCTATTTTGCGGCACATATCCTTGTTGAGTCGCGAAATCACGGTCTGACCATTCTTGTCTGTGAGATAGTTGTTCTTGTTCGCCGGGTCGGGCACAGGTGCGCCGCTTTCCTTTCCCACGCCAATCATGAACACGCGCATACCTTTCTTGGCTGCTTCTTTCGCCGCCTCCTCGGCACCTCCTTCATGGTCTTCGCCGTCGGTAATCACAATGATTGCACGTCCCACGCCCTCTTTCTGTGTGAAGCTTTTGGTTGCAAGGTTTATGGCCTGTCCTATCGCCGTTCCCTGACGGGTTATGAGCGACGGGTTAATTGCGTCAAGGAACATATTCGCGGAGATGTTGTCGCTCGTGATTGGCAGTTGGCTGAACGCGTCGCCGGCAAACACTATAATCCCCACCTTGTCGTTGTCCATGCGGTCGATGGTTGAGGAAATGAGCTGCTTGGCGCATTCCAGACGGTTTGGCGACACGTCTTCGGCCATCATGCTGTTGGAAATGTCCAAGGCAATTATAACCTCGATGCCCTGCTTCTTCTCGTTGTCAACAGTCATGCCCATTTGCGGGCGTGCAAGGGCTATTATTAGCATTGTGGCGGCAAACAGCACTATTATGAATTTCAGATGCTGCCTTTTGGCTGAGGCATCGGGCATGAGTGCTTTAAGAAGCTGAGGGTCGCCAAAGCGGCGCAGCTTGCGTCTGGCGGAGATGCAGGACAATATATATATAATGGCGCACAGCGCGGGCAGCAACAGCAAATACAGGTATTTCGGGTCTTCAAATCTGAACATGGTTCATGTTATGTTTATGGCAACCGCCGGTATATGGTTGTTCGCAACAGTATTTCAAGAAGCAGCGAGATTATCGCCAGCAGCGCGAGCGGTTGGTAAAGGTCGTAACGCTTGGAATATTTTCGCACGCTGAATTTTGTGCGCTCCAAGGTGTCGATGTCGTGATATACTTTCTTTAGCTGGCTTGTCGAATTAGCCTGGTAAAATTGTCCGCCTGTGGCGGTGGCGATGCCGTTTAGCGTCTGCGTGTCTATTTCGCAAGGCATCTGCACGTAGTGAACGCCTCCGCCGGGAAGCGGATAGGGGAACGGCGCAGTGCCGTTCGTGCCAACGCCGATAGTGTAAATCCTTATTCCGTATGTGGCGGCGATGTCGGCGGCTGTTAGCGGGGAAATTTCCCCTGAGTTGTTGGAGCCGTCGGTGAGCAGTATAATCACCTTGCTTTTGGCCTTGCTCTCTTTCAGACGCGAAACGGCGTTGGTTATTCCCATTCCTATAGCAGTGCCGTCGTTTATGACTCCGTGCATGGCGAGGTCGCAGCTCACCTGTTGCATAAGGTTCAGCAGCGATGCGTGGTCGGTTGTCATAGGACATTGTGTGAACGACTCGCCGGCAAATACCGTCAGCCCTATGTTGTCGTTGGGGCGTGCCGAGATAAACTCCGTGGCAACGCTTTTTGCCGCCTGTATTCTGTTTGGCTGCAAATCTTCGGCAAGCATACTTGTGCTTGCGTCTATGGCAAGCATAATGTCTATGCCTTCAACTTGCGAGTTTTTCCACGAGTTCTTTCCCTGCGGTCGGGCGATTATAAGAATGATCAGTGCAATGGTGATTAGCCGCAGGATAAACGGCGTGTGCATCAGCCGCAGTTTCAGCGTAGGGCGGATATGCCTGTATGCGTGCGTGTCGGATATGGTTATGGATGCCTCGCGCTTGCTGTGACGCAAAAAGTACCATACGGCGTATGGTATGAGCAGCAACAGCAGCAGGAGAACTTCTTTGTTTGCGAATGTTACCATTTACTGATATTTAGTTATAGCAATAAGCCGAAAATCTCGTTTATCATTAGCATGGCTACGGCAATCGTGGCTGCAATGGCAATGCCGAGAATTATTTTCTTTTTTGTGCGCGGGTTCTTGGGCGGCGTTTCCGGTTTTTCGTCCTCTTCCCCGGCAATTGTTTCGGGCAGTTTGTCGCTTTTTGTGGTCTCGATATAGGATGACAGGCGCATCAGGTTGCGCTCGTCCTCGCCGGAGTCGGTCTTGAGCTTTGCGAATTTGGTCAGGTCGGCGGTGGCGAGAATTTCCCGCAGCTCGGTGTAGTCGGGCTCTTTTGCCAATTCGGTTTGCGCGTTTCCGCCGCTGGCACTCTCTTTCGCCTGAAGCTTTTGCTTGTCGCCAAGGTCTATGAGATGCTCCACGAGTTCATACGAAGTCATTTCGTCGGCACGGAAACCGTAGCGTTTGCTCACATATCGGCGCAAGATTTGGATGAGGCTGGTGTAGTAGTCTTTTGATGAAAGCTCCTCCGACTCGTATTCGTCTTTGAGTTTCGCGATTTCCGTTTGCGCTTCCTTATGGGGCAGGAGCGGCGTTTTCTTTTCGGCTTTTGCAATTTTCACCTTGGGCGCGGCTTTCAGCCTTCGTGCCGAAAGCCATGCTGCAAGCCCGCAGGCAATAAGCAGCAGCGACAGGAAAAACAGCGGCATCCAGTCGCGCCATGTATATACCGGTTCAATAATCTCCTTGGACCCGAAAAACTTGTCAACGTGTGCGGTGTCAACCTTCACATCGTTGACTTTGAGCGCAAGCTGGTCGGTGGGATAGAC
>CAKRMO010000003.1 GCA_934364765.1 uncultured Bacteroidaceae bacterium
TTTTTGTTTTTTTTACAAAACCGGACGCCAAACCCGGCACCACGTTCCAATAACGGCATACAGGACGGTTCTTTCCACATTGCGCCGAAAAACCGGCGCGGCAGAAAACCGGCGCAAAGCGAAAAACGCCTCCCCTTTTCCAAAACAGCCCGAAAACCACATGGGACATAGAAAAAACCATGTCCTATGCAGGAAAAATTATGTCTGATGTAATTCAAACTACACCAGACATAATTTTAGCGTTTGCAGGCATTTGAAAGCCAATGTCTTACACAAGCCTTGATGTTTTAGGACAAAACCTTGTAATACAGCGGTTTGCGCCCTTTTCCGCCACATCTTGGGCGGAAGCTGCCTATTCGGCGAGAATTTCCATCTCGGCGGCAGTTGCAAAATCCTGGCCGTCGCAGGCGGAAAGGGCGGTGAAACGCACATAGCGCGCCTTTACGGGCTTGGCAAACTCCACACGCTTTTCCGTTTGGTTGTCCTCAAACTCCCCCTGCGCCACAGCTTCCCCCCACGACTTGCCGTCCGTGCTTACCTGAACCTTGTAGCCCTTGATGCGTCCGTTGCGGTTGTGCTGGCGCGGAAGATACGTTATACCCTTTATCATCTTCACGCCTCCCGCGTCCAAATCCACCCAATGCGGATACTTGGCCACGGTTACGCTGTACACCGTATGCCAGAAAGTGTCGGGATTGCCGTCGGTAAGGTGGGAAATGTCGCCTTCGCCCGCCTCAACGCTGCTTGCAAACACCACCTCGGTAGGTATGCGGTCTATCTTCGCAAAGCTCTCCACTGCCTTCAATTGCGGCGAACGCGCATTCCACGCCTCCACTTTGCCGCCCTGGCGCAAGGCAAACGGGCCTGTGTATTTTTGCGCCCGCTTGCCGTTCAGACTGAAATACACAGTTGCCGCAGAGTCCTGCGAAAGTATTGAAAGTTCTCCGTTTTTCGTTCTTTCCAAAACAAGCGGAGTGTCGCCCGAAACGCTCACCGCCGCCTTGCTGTCAATGTTTCCGTTCACAGGACGGATAATGAACCCGAAAGCGTGGGGCGAGGCTTTCACCACGTCCTCCGCAAGAGGGCCGCCCTGCCCGCAGCTGTTACCCCCGATGCCGGTTACGCCGCAGTCAAGATGCAGGTAAGCGTCCCCTGCGGCAGGAAGCTGGTAAGGATGTGCCGCCGTGTCGAGAGCCTGTTCCGAATAGGCAAGGGCTGAAACGCTCATGCTGCTTTTGGCGACAAACACAGCCCCCGCGCCCGAAGCGTCTGTAAGCGCACACCAGCGCACGTCCTCGTTGTTGCTCATGCTCTGCGGCTTTCCGAACGGCACGAACTGCCTCTCAACCGTGCTTTCGTACCTGCCAACAAACTGCCCGGTTTTGCGGTCGTTGTAATTGTTCACCGGACCGCGACCGTAGTATGTGTATTTGTGCATATTCTTCGGCACACGCAGCATATAGCCCAGACGCGGAAGCACAAGCGACTGTTTGTTCGAGCTTATGGAGCTTTCAAGTTCCACGCTGCCGTCGGGATATACAGTCCACACCTGCATTGCCGTGAACTTGAAATCGTCCCCGCCGAACGGTTTTCCGTCAGCAACCACACGTATTCTGCCCGAAGTGCCTCCCGTGCGCCTGTAAGCTTGAGGGGCCTGCGCCTCCACGGCATACGACACGACCACGCTGCCGTCCCTGCGGGTATATACGCTGCGGCGCGAGGCTCGGTGCCTGAGGTTGTTCAAGCCGTTTTCATACCAGGAATTATATGTCCAGTTGTCGTTGTCGAGGGGTGCGCGGAAAGCGACCACACATGGACCTTCGCCCGGAACTATTACGTTCTTCCCGCCGTAAACAAGCGAGCGCAGTGTGCCTTTAGCGTCATCAAACTCCGCGCTGAAGCCTTTTCCGCTCACCGTTATGCCGTTTGCGTTCACCGCGAGCTTGGGCGCGTCCCCCGCTGCCGCCTTGTCAATGCCCTCCCGCCGTTCGGCTGCCTTGACAAGCAGTTGCTCTTCGGCCTGCACATAGCCTTTCTTTGCCCACGGCATATCCTGGGGCAACAGGAACTGTATGCGCACAAAATATTCCCTGCCGGCTTTCAACAATGATTTGTCTATGCGCAGCGGCACAAGCAGCTTGGTGCGCGGGGGTATCGACTTGATGTTTGCAAGAGTGCCTTTCGCCATCTCGTGTCCATCCTCCTCGAGCGTCCACCTTATGTCGTAAGCCGCCGGCTCGAAGTAGTTTTTGTTAAACAGCACCACCCTGCCGTTTCCTGTCTTCAAATCGCGGTTCACCGCCGCCGAAATGTTCTGGTAAACCTTCTTCACCTCAAAATACTGCGGTTTGGGCGAAAGATCTGCGAACATTATTCCGTCGAGACAGAAAGTGCCGTCGTTGGGATAGTCGCCGAAATCCCCGCCGTATGCCACGTAGCGTTTGCCTTGCGGAGTGTAGTTGTAAAGTCCGTGGTCAACCCATTCCCATATAGCCCCGCCGCAAAAGAAATTGGTGGATTCAATGGCGTTCCAGTAGTCAACAAGGTTTCCCGTGGCGTTGCCCATGGAATGTCCGTACTCCGAGATATGGAAAGGGTATTTCAGCTTTGCCTCCCCCTTCACGGCATCCCTCACCCACGCTATGGAAGGATATTGGTTTGAGCCCATGTCAACTATATCGTTGTTGCGCTCGTACTGAATTGGGCGGGAGGTGTCGAAGCCCTTTATCGCATCGTAGCAAGCCTTGAAATTCTCGCCGGGCCCCGCTTCGTTGCCCAGCGACCAAATAACTATCGAGGGATGGTTCACTCCGGCGCGCACCATAGCCATTTCGCGTGCCACGTGTGCCGCCCTGAACTCCGCCACGTGCGACAGCGAGGCATCCCCATAATAATAAAGGTGGGACTCCAAGTTGCATTCGTCCTCAAGGTATATCCCGTATTTGTCGCAGAGATAATACCAGTAAGGATTGTCTGGGTAATGCGAGTTGCGCACGTGGTTTATGTTGGCGCGCTTCATTAGCATCACTTCCTCGAGCATCTGCTTGCGCGTAACGGCATGGCCTCTTTCGGGGTTTGTCTCGTGCCTGTTCACGCCTTTAAGCTTCACAGTGCGCCCGTTCACATAGAAGTATCTTCCCGCCTTGCCAAACTCGTCGTGCCTTGCGGGAGTGTCGCGTATTTCCACTTTGCGGAAACCAGTGTAGGTGGAGAAAGTCTCCACAGTCCTGCCTTTGCCGTCCTTCAGCTCGCCCACAAGCACATACCTCCACGGGGCTTCGGCCGACCAATGCTTGGCGTTAGGCACGGTGAGCTGCATTTCGCACTGTTCCTTTCCGCCGCGTGTTATGTCGTGAACAGCCGCCGATGCGCGTGCAGCCGGCGTGTCAGCCGCCTTGTCGCCGTAAAGCTCCACCGGGTACAGGGCGCAATGCACGCTGTAACGCTTTGCGTCCTTGCGCGAAAGGTTGTCAACCGACAGCCTCACGTTGAGTGCGCCGTTTATATAGTTGCTGTCAAAGTCGGGAACGGCAACCACATCGCGCACGCGGACTTCCGGCACGGACGTGAGGTACACCGAACGTATAATCCCCGCCATGCGGAACATATCCTGCGTTTCGAGAAACGAGCCGTCGCTGTTGCGGTAAACCTCCACGGCTATGCGGTTTTCGCCCCCTTTCAGATATTCCGTTATGTCGAACTGCGCAAGGCAGCGCGAGTTTTTCGAGAAGCCCACATACTTTCCGTTCACCCACAGATAAAAGAACGAATCAACGCCGTCGAAGTTCAGCATCACGCGGCGTTTCCTCCAATTTGCCGGAACGGTGAAAGTGCGCACGTACTGTCCAACCTCGTTGCGGTATTTGTATGAAGTCCAGGTTTCGGGCGGCTCGCGCATCACGCCCTTGCGCCAGTCGCCGGCCTCCACCTTGTGATAGAAAACCGCGCCCTGGTTCACATAAACCGGAATGCCGTATTTGTGAGTGCCGTCCCTGCCAATCCCGGCAACGTTCCACGCCGAAGGCACTTCTATGCCGTCCCAGCCGCCGGTTGCCGCAGCGTCTTTTTCAAAGCCCTTTATTCTTCCGTCAGGATTAGCCGACCAATGGAACTTCCAAACGCCGTCGAGCGGGAGGAAATACTCGCTGTTTTCGGGCAGCACCCTCTTGGCGGCGTCCACGTCTTGGAACGAGAAAAACCACGCATGAGGCAATTCCTTGTTCAGCGACAATCTTCCGGGCGACTGCCATTCGTCGCCAACCGGCGCCGCCATTCCGCCAAACATATACCCGTCAAGATGCTGCGCCGTTGCTCCCGCCCCCCACAGGGACACGCCAAGCAAAGCCGCAATAAAAAGCCTTTTTGTCATCTGTTTTCATTTTTTCGGTGAAACCCACGGCAAATATAAACACAATTCGCGGAATATGCGCGAGGGCGGCACAAGAGTTCCACGTTCCGGGTGCAGCCAAACGCCTGCGGACGATGCGGAAAATCATATCAGACATAAAAAAAACTATGTCCTATGCAGGAAAAATTATGTCTGATATAATCCAAACTACATCAGACCTTTTTTTGCCGCTTGCAAACCTCTGAAAAACAAACCGTTACAAAAAAGCATCTCTCAACAGGCCATTTCTCTGGAAACCAACAACTCACGCTTATTGTGGGCGTTCCGTGGATTTCTCCAACGGCAGACGGCAGCATATCCTCCCGCCAAACCTTTCGCGAAAAGGCGGCAAAAGGGCGTTTGCCTTTTTTCACACATATAATATGCGGCTTCCGCGCCACAGTAAGAAATAAAATAGTAATTTTGGGTTTCAAAACAAGAACAGCCTGATTACAGGCAGGATTTAAGCATTTACAAAACCATGCTGACACAGATACTCAACGGCAGAATACTCACCCCCCAAGGCTGGATAAGGGGAGGCTCGGTAATTATCGACGGCAACAGGATTATAGAAGTGTCGAACAACGAGCTGCACATAGAAAGCGCACGCTTCTTCGACGCCAACGGCTGCTACATCGTACCCGGCGGAATAGACATCCATGTGCACGGCGGAGGCGGCAGGGACTTCATGGAAGGCACAGAAGAGGCTTTCCGGAAAGCCATAAACACCCATATGTTCTACGGCACGACCTCCATTCTCCCCACGCTTTCGTCATCCACCGTGCCCATGATAAAGGCTGCGGTGAAAACCACGGAGAAACTCATGGCGCAGCCCGACAGTCCGGTGCTCGGACTCCACCTCGAAGGCCCATATTTCAACAAACAGATGGCGGGAGGACAGCTGCCCGAAAACATAAAGGACCCCACGCCAATGGACTACCGCCCGCTGCTCGACTCGACAAACTGCATAAAGCGTTGGGACGAAGCCCCGGAACTTCCCGGCACGGTTGAGTTCGGACGCACCTGCGTTGAGCACGGAGTGCTGCCGTGCGTGGCACACACCCAGGCAAACTACCACGATGTGCGCACGGCATACGAAGTGGGCTTCACACACGCCACGCACTTCTACAACGCCATGCCGGGCTTCCACAAAAACCACGAATACAAATACGAGGGGACGGTGGAGAGCGTTTACCTTATCGACGACATGACAGTTGAGGTAATTGCCGACGGAAAGCACGTGCCCACAACAATACTCAACCTTGTTTACAAGATAAAGGGGCCCGACCGCACGGCTCTCATAACCGACGCGCTGGCTTGCGCGGCAAGCGATTCGCAAACGGCTTTCGACCCGCGTGTAATCATAGAGGACGGCGTGTGCAAGCTCGCCGACCACTCAGCCCTTGCAGGAAGCATCGCAACCATGGACAGGCTCATACGCACCATGGTGCAGAAAGTGGAGATACCGCTCGGAGAAGCGTGCCGCATGGCTTCGGAAACGCCGGCGAGGATTATCGGCGTTGACAAGCGCAAGGGCACTCTCGAAAAAGGGAAGGATGCCGACATAATGATGTTCGACCCGGAACTTAACCTGAAATGCGTGATTGCAATGGGACGCGTGATACGCAACGAGCTGCCCAACCACGTTGTAATCTGAACAAGGCGCGAAAACACCGCAACCATAAAAGACTATACAGATATTCCGCGCAGCCCGATGAGGACTGCGCGGAACTTTTTCCCACGGCAACCGCCCCGCTTCAAAACAAAAATCCCCTCCGCCCTATACGGAGGGGATTTTGCCTGTATGTCATTTCTTCATAATCTTCTTTCCGTCCATTATGTAAAGCCCGGCGGGAAGGTTCTCCGCCGCAGTGTTCAGCTTAACGCCCTCAATGGTGTATATTCCGCTTTTCGCTGTCCCGGCATCCGTCTTCACGCTCCCCACTCCAACAGGTGTGCTTTCGCTCTCTATCACCAGCGGGGCCTGCAATATGTTGCCGTCTCCAAGATAGAAATACGGAGCTTTGAACGTTGCATTCTCAGGAGACACAATCCGACATCTTGCAAGTTTCACGTCGCCCCACGCAAGCGCAATGGGCGTTCCGTCGGGCCCGCAGTTCAGTTTAACGTTCGAATTGTCTATCCACAGCGTGCGGTAATTGTCCCCGGTGCTGCGCAAAGCCTTGCCCTCCGCCGCAAACGGCGCGGCAAACAGCGACGCGGCGTTCCGATCCAAAGGCCTGCTCGAACCTACCGCGCCCAATCCTATCGGGATAAAACCGTTTATCTCCAAATTGCAGTCTTTTATGGAAACGTTGTAATCATCATAGCCTCCGCCAAGAAGCACCATGAAAACGCTAGACTCCTTTTGCTCATAGTCTCCGGTCAGTTTGAGTTCGCCGCCTTTCACGCCGCAAATGCTCACCGTATCAACAAGCCCCACAATTAGGCAACAACCTTTGGCGCGTGCATCTGACGAGGATGTGTTTTTTATCTCATTCCTGCCTTTCACCACAATGTTCACGCCGTTTTCCGCTATAACAAGCGTTCCGTCAATCTTCGCATTATCAAGCGTGAGGGTTTTTGTTTCCCAGTCATAGTCGGCCTTTCCCTCCACGCAGTCGAACACTGACAAATCCCCGCAGTTTTCCTCATTCACGTAATACGTGCTGTCATCGTTCACTATGAATATCCTGAAAAGTTGCACAGGGGCTATGGAAAGCGTGTCAGAAACAAGTTTGCCGTCCTTTGCCATGCCGCGAAGCCCTGCGTCGAAAGCCGCCCCTTCGGGCGACACCATCCTTACGGCCTCGCCATTATACCCCGCCACGTCGCTCATGGCGCATTCCGTCCCGAACAGCTCAAGCCCGCTCCGCAAAACATAAAGCCCCGCATTGCTCCCTTTGCCGGCTATGCCGTATTTACCGAACGCCAATACGTTGGTTTCGTTAATCTCCAGCGTGTCTCCCACCACAATTGCGGCATAACCGCCGGAAGCCATGCACAGCAGCGCACCCTCAACGTTAGGGGAACTCAGCCTGCCGCCTTTTTCAAACACGATGCACGGAGCACCGACAGTGAAAACGGTATCCTCGAATCCGTATGCCACTTCCAGGGACTTTTCCGCCCATATCCCGGGTTTGCCGTCCTTAGCCTCAATTTTTGCGCCACGCATATAGAGGACGTTTGAATACTCATCGTACCATATAGTGCCGCTCACGCCGTCTATCACCGTAAGGTCGTTGCAGTTTTGGTCGGTTACTTTCACGCCCGCAACCTCCAAACCATAGTACTCGTCAGCCTGTGCGTTTTGCGGCACAAACACAGCCGCCATTGCAACCGCCGCCATCAGCAGCACGCGCCGAACATTAAAGTTTCCAAGGGTAAAATGTTTCATTGTTTTATTATTTGGTTGTTATGCTCCTGTTTTACGCTTTTACGGCTTTCCACAGCCTGTTTTTGCAAAGATAAGATTTATTTTCTCATTTTCAGCAAAATGCGGAAAATCGGCGCATTTTTCACAATGTATCGGCGGCGGTTTGCGCGGTGGCGCAAAGGGCGTATGCCATACGCCCCTACAATTCGCGCAAAACCAATACCGCTAAAATTACATTTGATGTAGGAAAAACTATGTCCTATGTAGAAAAAATTATGTCTGATATAATTTAAACTACATCAGACCTTTTTTCACCGCTTACAAGTCTCTGAAAAACAAAAACTTATAAAGCCATTCCTGAAGCACGACAAATTACTGTAATTCAACACATTGCGCATTTTTGCGCAAAATGCCGAAAATTTCGGAAGCATCAGTCCAACGCCCTGCGGCGCGATGACGAAAACAGCACATAGAGTATCACCGGCACTCCCCACAGCGAGGTTACGACGTTGAGCGGAATGAGCGTCCCGTCGGACGGCAGACTGCATATTAGGTTGCAAGCCCCCGCCACGGCAGCTCCCATGAGCATGGTGAGGGGGAGAAGCGCAAGATGGTTGGACGTGCGCGAGGCAAACCGCGCCATGTGCGGCACGGCAAGCCCCACAAAGGCAACCGGGCCGCACAGCGACGTGGGTACAGCCGACAGCACACCGGTAACGACGAATACCAAAAGGCGCGTGCGCCTTACCGACACGCCGAGGTTTGCGGCATAGTTTTCGCCAAGCAGCATGGCGTTCAATGGTTTCGACACAGCCAAAGCCATGATAAGCGCAGCCGCCACAACCGCAGCGAACAGCGGCAGCACCTGCGCAGACACTCCGCCAAAGCCGCCCATTCCCCAAAACACGTATGCCCTCAGCCCCTCGGCGGATGACAGCGTGCCGAAAAGCTCTATAACCGCCGACACCACATAGCCCACCATTATTCCGGCAATGAGCAGCACAAAACCGCTGCGCACAACGGCGGCAAGCAGCGTGAGCAACGCCAGCACGAGAAGCGACCCGGCAAAGGCGGCAGCCACCGTGAGCGCAAATCCCGACAGGCTGACACCACAGGCAACGGCAGAACCGCCCATCAAAAGCATCACCGCCGCCACGCCAAGGCTCGCCCCGGCATTAACGCCGAGAATGGAGGGGTCGGCAAGCGGGTTGGCGAAAACAGTCTGCATCATAAGTCCGGCGGCAGCAAGCCCCGCACCGCACAAAACGGCTGTTACCGCCTGGGGAAGGCGCGACTCCACAACAATAAAGCGCACCGCCCCCGAAACATCACCGCCCGAAAGCGCCTTCACCACATCTGTCGCAGGAATATGCACCGAACCGTAAAAACGTTCAGCACCATAAAAGCCACAGCCAAAACGGCTGACACGGCAAGGGAAACAGCAACGCGGCGGTTTTGCATCGGCATGGGAATTTATTTCATCGGAGAAAAATAGCGCAAACCGCCCTGAACGCCAAGCTCGGGATGGAGAATCGCAACAAGGTCGCGCAGCATATAGTCGGGACGGAAAGGCTCTTCGTCATAAAACGGCACTTTGAATGTGTTGCACACGAATATTTTTTTCTCTTTCCACGGCTTGAAGGCGGCATACACGGCGTTTTCACGGCGCAAACCGTCATAAGTCAATGCGGCATCCGAGCCGTGGCGTATAATCCAGACATCGGCATCGCGGGCTTTTGCCAGAATTTGCTCGGGCGAAAGCCTCACGCTGCCGCTTTCGGCATTTCCGCCGAACATATAATGTGCGCCGGCATCGCGGAACAAACGCCCTATAGTGCTTTCCCCACCCGGCACATACCATGCGCCGCCATGCATCATGTCGCACATCAATGACGGGCGCGAGGACATTACTGCCACACGCCTGTACAAATCGGTGTAATTGCGCTCCACCTGCGCAAACAGCGAGTCGGCCTCCGCTTCGCAGCCATACAGCAGCCCGAAGAAGCGCATCCATTCCGCCCGCGCAAGGGGCGACTTCTCCATGTAGTCGGCACACTCTATGAGAGGAAGCCCGGCGGTGGCGAGTTTGCCGTATCCGCCGCCCGCAAAAGGCGAGACGAGCAGCCCATCGGGATTAAGAGACATTATTTTCTCAACATTGGGCTGCATGGAAGAGCCCATGTCGCCCGCGCCGCCGTTTTCAACATACCGCCTCACCGTGGGGGAAACCACATATCGGGCATCGCAAACGCCCTTTACCGCGCCGAGTTTTCCGAGCGCATCGAGCAAGCCGCAATGCACCGAAGTGAACACCACGGAACGCTCCAAGGGCGTGCGCACCAGCGTGCCTTCGGGAATGTTTTCGGGAACATCCTTCCCCTTCGGCACTATTATATATGTATGCAGCGTCCCGCCGCTTTTCCACGGGTTGTCAACTTTCGCCAAAAGCCAGCCGTCGTGGCGGTAAACGTGGATGAGCCGCGAATGGCGGAACACAACGGAATCTCCCCGCACCCCGGCAGACGCGGAACGCCCGCCGCACGACACGCACGCCACCGCCGCAAAAAGCAGCGGCAAAAGCAAAACAAAGGCACAAACTTTTTTCTTCATGCTGCAAAATTAGCGATTAGTTTGCAAGTTCACGGATTATTCGTAATTTTGAGGCAAACTATCATCACATGGAAAAAGCGGCAGAATACATAAGGCGTTTTGAAATAACCAGCCTCTGGAACGGGCAGAAACATATTGTGTGGAACCTGAAACCCGATGTGAACATACTGAGCGGGATTAACGGCGCGGGGAAAAGCACCATCCTCAACCGCCTTGCCCAACGGCTGTCGGCGCACGAGGGAAGCGTGGGAAGCTCGCCCATATTCGGGGTGAAAATCGACTTTCACCCCTCCGACGCCACCTATATACACTACGACATGGTAAGGACATTCGACCGCCCGCTTGTACACGGCGACGCGCTCAGCCAGCTTTCAGACGGCACAGTGAAGACAGAAACCGACTTTCAGCTCTACACCCTGCAACGCAGATACCTCGACTATCAGGTGAACATAGGAAACCGCATGATAAAGCTGCTGACATCGGGCGACCCGGAGGCAAGCCAAAAGGCGCAGGAGGCAATGCTGGCAAAAAAGAAGTTCCAGGACGCGGTTGACAGCCTGTTTGGCGAAACCGGCAAGCGCATCGACCGCAACAGCAACGAGGTGAAAATTATCCAATTTGACGAGGAGCTGCCGCTATACAAGCTTTCGTCGGGCGAGAAGCAGATGCTGATAATTCTGCTCACGGCCCTTGTGGAGGACAACCGCCACTACGTGCTTTTTCTTGACGAGCCGGAGGCGAGCCTTCACTTTGAATGGCAGCAGAAACTAATAGGCCTTATCCGCGAAATGAACCCCAACGCGCAGATAATACTCACCACCCACTCGCCCGCCGTTATCATGGAGGGCTGGATGGACAGCGTTACCGAAGTGAGCGACATAACCGAAGAATAAACCGTTATGGGCACACGGCTCTCCGACAACCTGAACTCAAACTACATAGGCGCGGCAACAAGGCTCCGCGCCCAAGGGGCGAGGAAGCGCGTTGTGGCTTACGTGGAAAGCTTTGACGACATTTTTTTCTGGCGCAACGTGCTGGGACGCTTCGAGGACGACAAGATTTACTTTGAAGTGATGCTGCCCTCGCGCACCTCGCTCGCAAAAGGCAAGAAGGTGGCGATTACAAACATATTGTCGGGGAAACTCGGTCAGAACATGATTGCCTGCGTTGACGCGGATTACGACTACCTTATGCAGGGGGCGACAGAAGGCTCGCGAATAGTTTGCGGCAACCCATACGTGTTCCACACCTACGCCTATGCAATAGAGAACTTCCAGTGTTACGCGCCGTCGCTGCACAATGTGTGCGTAATGTCAACGCTCAACGACCGCAAGGCGTTTGACTTTGAAAAGTTCATGAAAGACTTCTCGCAGACGGTTTACCCTCTTTTCGTTTGGAATATATGGTGCTACCGAAAAGGATACCACAAGAATTTTTCCATGGCAAACCTGTGCGCCGTGTTTGCAATGGGGGACGTGAACCTTCTGCACCCCGACCGCGCCATAGACATCCTGCGCCGCAAGGTGAACCGCACGGTATCGTCGCTGCAGCACACTTTTCCGCAGGCAAAGGAGGATTATCCGAAACTGAAAGAGCAGCTTAAGGAATTGGGCGTTGTTCCCGAAAATGTATATATGTACATTCGCGGACACGACGTTTTCGATTCCGTGGTGTCGCCGCTGGTTTCGAGCGTGTGCGATATGCTGCGCCGCGAAAGGGAGCGCGAGATACACAGGCTAGCCCTGAACAGCCGCCAACTGCAAAACGAACTGTCGGGCTACCGCCACAGCACCGCGCCAAGCGACTTCACGCTGCGGAAACAGACAGGTTTTTACAACGCGCCGCAATACCGGCAGATTTTGGAGAAGATACAGGACTTTGTGGAAAAGCTGAAAAAGGAAAACCAATGAAACCAAAATCCCCGCAATTGCGGGGATTTTGGTTTTTCCTGTAATGATTATTTCTCAACCGAGAACTTGAACACGCAGTGGCTCTTGTAGGTCTGGCCGGGCTTGAGCTCTGCCGACGGCCATTCGGGCTGGTTGGGGGTGTTGGGGAAGTGCTGCGACTCGAGGCAGATTGCGGCGTGCTTATTGTAAACCTTGCCGTTCTTGCCGGTTACCTTGCCGTTGAGGAAGTTGCCGCTGTAAACCTGGATGCCCGGCTCGTTCGTGAACACTTCGAGCTTGATGCCGGTTTCGGGGCTCACAACGCTCGCGGCAACCTTGGTGTCGTCGCCCTTGCCGTCCTTGTAGGTGTTGAGCACCCAGTTGAAGTCGTAACCGTTGGCGAACCTTATCTGCTCGTTGTCGAAATTCTCAACATTCTTGCCAACCTCCGTGGGGTTTGTGAAGTCAACTTCGGGATTGTCCTTCACGGGAACAATAGTTCCGAGCGGGATGAACGTGTCGTTGATTGGGGTGAAGTTGTCTGCGTTCACATAAAGTTTGCAGTTTGTTATGGGCTTTGCCGGGTCGCCGTTGAGGTTGAAGTAAGCATGGTTTGTCATGTTTATCACCGTGGGGGCATCGGTCGTCGCCTCATAGTTGATGTCGATAGCGTTGTCATCGGTGAGCTTGTAGGTAACCTTGGCTGTTACGTTTCCGGGGAAGTTCATGTCGCCGTCGGGAGAGTTGAGCGTAAGCTCAAGAGTCTTGTCATCAACCTGCTTTGCAGAATAAACAGCATACTGCCAGCCCTTGGGGCCGCCGTGCAGGCAGTTCTTGCCGTCGTTTTGCGGAAGCTGGATTTCCTTGCCCTCGAGCGTGAACTTGCCCTGGTCTATGCGGTTGGCGTAACGGCCTATTGCAGCTCCGAAGTCGCTGGGGGTGTGCTCAGCGTCTGCATAGTTGTAAATGTTGTCGAAACCGAGAACCACGTCCTTCATGTCGCCGTTCTTGTCGGGGACCATAATGGAAACGATACGGCCGCCGAAGTTGGTGATGCAAACTTCCATGCCATTGGCATTCTTCAGCGTGTAGAGGGCGGTCTTCTGTCCGTCAATGGTTGAATCGAACTTTGCAGGGTCAAGACCGGAAAGGGTGGTCTTTGCTGTGGGGGCGGATGTGCAGCCGGCAAAAACAAGAGCCGTTGTCATCATGGCTGCGCCCACGATAGTCTTTAAATTTTTCATTACCTTTTTATTTTAGTTATTTATAATGGTTTGCGCACTCAAACGCACCGCGTTTCCATTCCATAACGCACAGCCGGCGCATTTTATTTTCTAACGCGGCGTAAAGTTACAAAAAAGACCGCACACACCAAAAGCCGCCGCTTTTTCCGAAATCGCATAACAATTTGATTTACAGCAGAATGTTATTAAAAACCACATTCTCCTTAATGATTTGTTTTTCAGCGCATTGAAACCAGGCTAAAAAAGGTCTGATGTAGTCTGGATTATATCAGACATGATTTTTTCTACGTCCTATGTAGTTTTTCCTACATCAAATGTAATTTTCGGTGCGTTCGGGAAAAGCAACCGCTTTTTGGTTTTGCCGAAATCATTTGAACGGTGTATGTTGTTTTTGATTGCACACGGTATATATGCAGGGGCGTATGGCATACGCCCTTTACACCGCCGCATGAACAATGCAAGCCATCGCGGCAACATGGCGAAAAAACAGGGCGCGCCTTCGCCTTCCGGCTTCTGGCGCACCCCTGATGCAGTGTCGTGTTGTCCGGCAC
>CAKRMO010000004.1 GCA_934364765.1 uncultured Bacteroidaceae bacterium
AAAAAACCTGATTATCATAAACCTGATAGTCTTTCTGGCGAAATATGTGTTCGGGACACGCGGCGTTGACCTCGACTCCATGCTCGGGCTTCACTTTTTCATGGCGCCCGATTTCCGCCCCTACCAGCTCCTGACCTATATGTTCATGCACGCAAACGTGGAGCACATATTCTTCAATATGTTCTCGCTTTGGATGTTCGGGAGAATAATAGAGCAGACGTGGGGCGAGAGGAAATTCCTGCTGTTCTACCTCGTGTGCGGCATAGGCGCGGGGCTGACGCAGGAAGTGTGGCAGTTGGGGCAGTACTATGTTGAAGGGCTCCAGAACTACCAGGCCGTGAACATGGGGGAGGGGACAATCCCGATGAGCCAGTACCTCAACCTGTGGACAACGATAGGCGCGTCGGGGGCGTGCTACGGCGTGATGCTCGCGTTCGGAATGACATATCCCAACGAGGTGCTGATGCTCTTCCCCATACCAATACCGCTTAAGGCCAAGTACTTCGTCATAATGTGCATAGTAATCGAGCTTTTCTCGTCGTTCTCCACAAACGGCAACGTTGCCCACTTCGCCCACCTTGGCGGCATGGCGTTCGCATGGTTCTTCATCCGCCGCGAACGCCGCAGGCAAAGGGGCTTTGGCGGCTGGGAAAGCTACACGCCGCCGCGCGGCGGAATATTCGGGCGGATGCGCAGGAAATTGCCGGGGGGCGGCGCGTTGGGCGGGCGCAAGGCCGACCACGACTACAACGCGCGCCGCGAGGAGAAGCAGCGGGAGATAGACAGGATACTCGAAAAAATAAGGGCCTCCGGCTACGAAAGCCTCACGGAGGAGGAAAAACGCAAACTCTTCGACTCCGGGAAAAAATAATGCGGGCAAGAATTAAAAAGACAGCCACCTTCACCGCCATGGCAATGACCGTGGCGGCGGTGCTTGCCATGTGGGCGAGCGCATACAGTGCGCACATCCCGCCGCAGGGCTTCGGCTGGTACGACGTGCTGGGCATGGCGTTCCCCGTGTTCGCCGCAGCGAGCGCGGCGTCGCTTGCTCTATGGCTTGTGTTCAAGCCTCGCCTCGCCCTTGTGCCGTTCTTCGGGCTGCTGTTCTGCATAAGCGACCTGCGTGCCTACTGCCCCGTGAACATACCCCAAAGCCCGCCGGCAGGAAGCCTGAAGGTGATGTCGTACAACGCGCAAAACTTCGACGGCACGGCAAACGGGGACAGCGAGGAGAAGAAGCGGATAATCTCGAACATAATAAACTCCAACGCCGACATAGTGTGCATACAGGAGGGCGACTACTGGGCCGACTGGGACAAGCTCGAGAAAAAACTGCACAATATATATAGGTATATGGACGTGCTGGGGAAAGACTCCGCGCCTACCACCATGAGGTGCTTCTCGAAGCTGAGAATAATAAAGGCGGAGCAGCTGCCCTTTCCCGGAAGCTTCAACTCCGCCGTGGCGTTCTATCTGGAACACAAGGGCGGCGACACGATAATAGTGGTGAGCAACCACCTGCAGAGCGACAACCTCACCCCCGAAGAGCTTGACAACTACTCCGCCCTCGTTGAGGGGCGGAAGAGCACGGGGCGCAAGGGACGCAGGTCCGCCGTCGTTTCGCTGCTGCGTAAGGTTGCGCGGGCGGCCGAAAAGCGCGGCTCGCAGGTTGACAGCGTGGCGGCGTTCATAGACGCACACAAAAACACGCCGCTTATACTGTGCGGCGACTTCAACGACACCCCGATATCCTACTCGCGACGCGAAATCGCCAGAAGGCTCACCGACGCATACGCGGCAACGGGCCTCGGCCCCGGCTTCACATACACCGGCAACGGAATGCGCGTTAGGATAGACCACATGATGTGCTCGCGCCACTGGAAACCGTACGCCGCAAAAGTAAACAGCCGCGCAAAAGGCTCCGACCATTACCCTATTACGGCTTTCTTTAAGCTAAAAGCCAAATAATACACCCTCACAGGCTTTCAAGTATTAAAAAAAATGTATATTTGCAAGCCTACTGCCGAAAGAAAAAATAAAAATAATAATAAACCAAATGCAAAACAAAGGATTCATAAAGGCGATTGCAGTATTACTCACACTAATCTGCATTTACTACCTCTCGTTCTCATTTGCCACCAGCCACTTCACAAGCAAGGCTGAGAAAATGGGAGAGGTGGCCGGCGCACAATATCTTGATTCTATAAAGAACGAGAAAGTGTGGCTCGGCGCGTACACGTTCAAGCAGTGCCAGGAGATGCAGATAGGTCTCGGCCTCGACCTCAAGGGCGGCATGAACGTCATTCTCGAAGTATCGGTGCCGGATGTGGTCAAGTCTCTTGCCGACAACTCCACCGACCCGACATTCCTCAAAGCCGTGAAGCAGGCTTCCGGGCAGTCTCAGGACAGTCAGGACGACTTCATCACGCTGTTCGTGAAAAACTACCAGTCGGCTGCGGGCAAGAACCATCTTGCCGAGGTGTTCGCAACACAGCAGCTCAAAGGGCAGGTGGCGACAAACAGCACCGACGCGCAAATAGAAAAGGTGTTGCGCAAGGAAGTCGCCACAGCGATTGAAAACTCCTACAAGGTGCTCCGCACGCGTATCGACCGCTTCGGCGTTGCACAGCCCAACATCCAGACCCTACAGGGGCAGATGGGGCGCATACTTGTGGAAATGCCGGGCATAAAGGAGCCCGACCGCGTGAGGAAGCTTCTTCAGGGAAGCGCGAACCTCGAGTTCTGGGAGACATACGATGGAAGCGTGATCATCCCCTACCTCTCGCAGATTGACGCAAAGCTCGCCGCAGCAGGAAACGCAGCCGCAAAAACAGACACGGCCAAGGCTGAACCCGCAAAGGAAGAGGCGAAAGCCGACACGGCAAAGGCAGAAAAAGGTGCAAACGTAAACGCCGCTGCCGCGCTCAAGAAACTTGAAGCCGGCAAAGGTAAGGCAAAGGAAGATGCAAAGGCTGACGCCGACCTCAAGAAGCAGCACCCGCTCCTCGCTTCAATGTCGCCCGCACAGGGCGGAAGGGGCTGCGTGGTGGGATATGTACTCGCACGCGACACCGCAGAGGTGATGAAAATGCTCACATCGGCTGACGCGCAAAAGCTGCTGCCAAAAGACCTCAAGCTGTGCTGGGGCGTGAAACCCTCGGAAGTAAGCACAAGGCAGGAGGTGTTTGAGCTTTATGCCCTGAAGGTTACCGAGCGCAACGGACGCGCACCGCTCGAAGGCGATGTAATCACAACGGCAAAGGACGACTACGACCAGTTCCACCGTCCCTGCGTGAGCATGTCGATGAACACCGACGGCGCACGCCGCTGGGCGGCCATTACAAAGAAGAACAAGGACCACGCAATAGCAATCGTGCTCGACGGCTTCGTTTACAGCGCGCCCAATGTGGAGAATGAAATCACCGGAGGGCAGTCGCAAATCACCGGGCACTTCACCGCAGAGGACACCAAAGACCTTGCAAACGTGCTGCAGTCGGGTAAGATGCCCGCCCCCGCCCACATTGTGCAGGAGGACATCGTAGGTCCTTCGCTCGGTCAGGAGTCAATCGTTCAGGGCTTCACCGCCTGTGTGATTGCATTCATAATCCTCATGATTTACATGTGCGCAGTCTACGGAATAATCCCCGGCATGGTTGCAAACTGCGCATTGCTGCTCAACTTCTTCTTCACGTTCGGGGTGCTCACCTCGTTTCAGGCCGCCCTCACAATGTCGGGCATTGCCGGTATGGTGCTTTCGCTCGGTATGGCAGTCGATGCCAACGTGCTTATCTATGAGCGCACCAAGGAGGAGCTGCGAGGCGGCAAACTTGTGAAGAACGCCCTTGCCGACGGCTACAAGCACGCTTTCTCGGCAATCTTCGACTCCAACCTCACGTCAATCATCACGGCGATTATACTATTCAACTTCGGCACCGGGCCTATTCGCGGATTTGCCACAACGCTCATCATCGGTCTGCTCGCGTCGTTCTTCACCGCCGTATGGCTCACACGAATTGCTTACGAGCATTTCATGAACAAGGACAAGTGGCTTAACATCACGTTCACCACGAAGATTTCGGAGAACATCATGCGCGACCCGCACTACAACATTCTCGGCGCGTCGAAGAAGCTGCTCGTGGTTTGCGGCGCACTGATTGTGGTGATGCTGGTTTCGTTCGGCGTGCGCGGCCTAAGCAAAGGCATCGACTTCACCGGCGGCCGCAACTACGTTGTGCAGTTTGAGCAGAAAGTTACCCCCGAAGAGGTTCGCGACCTTTTGCAAAAGGAAGTGGGCGACCAGGCAAACGTTTCCGCCATCGCCCTTGGAACAGACGGCAAGACACTCCGCGTGTCAACCAACTACAACATAAACGACAACTCCAGCGATGCCGACATGCAGTCGGAGAAGTTCGTTTACCAGGCACTGAAGAAAGGAAAGCTGCTCGCAGACTACGTAACGCTCGAACGCTTCATCGACCGCGACAACCGCGCCGGCGGCTCAATCATCAGCTCGCAGAAAGTGGGCCCCTCGGTGGCAAAAGACGTAACAAACGGGGCAATCATCAGCGTGATACTCGCGCTCGTTGCAATCTTCCTCTACATCCTCGCACGTTTCCACAATGTGGCCTACTCTGTGGGCAGCACCGTGGCCCTCACGGTTGACACACTGCTCATCATCGGCATGTATTCGCTCTGCTGGGGCTGGGTTCCCTTCTCGCTCGAGGTTGACCAGACGTTTATCGGTGCGGTGCTTACCGCAATAGGTTACTCGATAAACGACAAGGTGGTGATTTTCGACCGTGTGCGCGAATACTTCCACCTCTATCCCAAGCGCGACAACCGCCGCATATACAACGATGCGCTCAACAGCACCCTCAGCCGTACAATCAACACCGGCGGCACAACGCTCGTCGTGCTGCTCTGCATCTTCATCTTCGGCGGCGAGAGCATACGCTCCTTCGCATTCGCCATGATACTCGGTGTGGTGTTCGGAACGCTATCCTCGCTCTACGTGGCGTCGCCAATTGCATACTATGTGATGAAGCGCACCCGCCGCAGCACGGCAAACGTCAAGGCAGAGGAAATTCCCGCAAACGCCAAGGAGGCATAAGCCGGAACATAACTTTATAATATAATTGTTGAGAAGACCTCGCCGGAGCCTGTACAGGTTCCGGCGAGTTTTTTTATGTTCGGGGGAAATATTACCGCGCATTTCGTGAGGTGGTTTGTGATGTGGTTCATGCGACTGCGTACAGGGGAAATGTAACGCGCCGCACAAACACGCAATACACAATCAACAAAGGAACTGCACCGCCGTAAGAGCGTATTGCATACGCCCTGAATTGCGCGGATTTGCAATGCTGTGGCGGTGGTTTGCGGTGCGGTTCGTGCGGTGGTGAACAGGGCGTATGCAATACGCCCCTGCATATATACCGTCGCAATCAATAAACAGCATACATCGCCCATATAATTCCCGCAAAAGCAAAACGGTTGCCTTTTTCCACATCACCCCAAAAATTACATTTGACATAGGAAAAACTACATAGGACATAGAAAAAATTATGTCTGATATAATCCAGACTACATTAGACCTTTTTTTGCCGCCTGCAAGCACCTGAAAGCCAATGTCTTACAAAAGTTGTTGGAATGAGTGTATATGTTTGGTTTCCAGAGGGTTGCCGTTTTTGCGGCGGAATGCCTTTTTTCGGGGGTGATATAACAAATGCGGCTTTTCCATGCTCGCGCCCGTTGCGTCAGCGGCGCAGCACCACATTCGCCGCATAGGCTTTTTCCTGCGCTTCCTGAAGATTGTCGAAAAGCACGGCCTTGTCCTTGGGGTATGTGCCACGGCGCAGCATGAACACATTTGCCGTTACGATTGTCCGTCCGCTTACGCTTGTCTTTGAACTGAAAACGCCTATTTCGTTGTCAACAAACACATCCTTTGGCAAAGACTCTATTGAAATGCTGTCGGGCAGGGTTAAAGTAATGCGCTCGACATTCTTCATTCCGCGCCCGAACCACACATCCTGTTCGCGGTTTTCTGATATGCTTTCCTTTGCAAAATTCTTATGCAGCAGGTTTGGCTTTATGAAAAGCCGGCTTCCCGTAGTTCTGGCAACCTGCGCACGCGCCGCCACCGTTATCTCCGTGCGCGGCATCACACTGTCGTGCACTTGGCATTTTGCCTCTTTCACCTCGGCGAACGGCATGTCATACAACGCTCCAGCCAAGTCTTGCTGCTCGCGTCCGCCCTCGTAAGCCCATCCTGCCATTTGGGCATAGCTGTGCATATAATAATTGTCGTTTATCCAAACATCCGCCATGCCGCTTCCGGGAAGCAAATTCAGGCTCACCTCCGTAGAGCGCAGGTTCAGGCTGTCGGGATAATCGGGCAGCGTTACCACCTTGCCGCCGGCGGCTGTGATTTCCACGGCGTCGTGTCCGGCAATGCCCTCATGGGTGTAGCCCAACGGTATTCGGGGATTGGTGCATTCCATCCACACGGCGCGGTCGCCAACAGGCACCTTCAGCACAACATGATTGAGCTGCTGAAAGTTAGGCACAGGCAAAAGTTTGTCATACGTAGTGCTTACAAGGGTGTAGGTGGAGGAAACGCCGGCTTCGGCAAGCATCGCCTTCATATAGTTTACGAGAGCCTTGCAGTCGCCAAAACCGTTTTTCCACACAAAGGCGGCAGACAGCGGGCGGTATCCGCCTATGCCCAACTGTATGCTTACGTAGCGCGTGGACTGTCGCAGGAAATCATAAAGCACCTTGATCTTGCTCCATTCGCTTTTGCATGAGTCCGTGAGGGAGTGAACCTTTGCCTTGGCTTCATCGGGCAGCGCATCCATGCCGTTGCACAGCCCGTAAACCCACTTTCCGAAAGTTTCCCACGATTCAAGGCTTGCCTTTGTGCCGTAATAGTCCAATGTTCCCGGAGAGAAATAGACTTTCGGCACGAGCTTGCCCAAAGGCTTGGCATGGCTTTCCCTTGAAAGCGGCGGCACATCGCTCACCTTGAATGTAACCGTTTTCCCGCCTTGCGGGGTTGCGGAAACTTCGGGGGCGGGCAGTGCGCCTTGAATTGCGTAGTTCACGGCAAGCGGTGCTGGATATGTTATCTCGTAGCAAGCCTCTTTTACGCCCACATCATACGCCACCACCGGGACAAATGGGGGATAGCCCAACGTGTTGCCGTTATGCCGTATGGTAACGTCGGTCGTTACAACTATGGGGTAGGATGGCAGGTCTATGTCCAAAAACACTTTTTCCACGTCATCGGCAAGGTGTTCCGAATATCTTGTGCGCTCCAGATCGCCGCCTTTGTATTTTTTCATCAGCGTACCGTCGGGGCTTTGCACCGTGCAGGAAAATTTGCTTACGCTCTCGTCCTTGTCCAAAACGTCATAGTAATTGGCAAGAAACGACTGCGCCTCCTTATAAATGACCACCTCGTCGTGGATTGTAACAACAAAACCGCTTTGCGACAGCACCTCCACTTTTGTGAGGCGCTTGCGATACTCTGCGCCAGGCTCAGCCCACGCCGCAACGGCAAGCAGCGGCAATGCGACCGCCAAAAACCAACGCCTCATTGTTTCTTTTTCAGCACTATCATGTCGTTGCCGCGCTCTGCCAGCGTGGTGAACATATTTCTTACGTTCTGGTATTGCCCGCTGCCGAAGAAGGTGGCGTTAAGCCTGAACACGGTTGAAATGTGTATCTCGTTGTCTGCCGAAGTGTACTCGGAGCTGAAAGAGATGCCGTTGTCGGGGGTTGAAACTGACACGTTTTGCGGAAGTTCTTCGACTTCCCATCCCTCGGGTATGGTAATGGAATAGTTTGAAACCTCAATCTGCCGGCAAGGAAACTCCACGGGCAAAAAGCGTTTGGCGTCCGTAAACGGGTTGCTGCTCACCAGCCGCCTCACAATGGGGTTTATGTAAATGCGTTCCGCGTTCACTTCGCCTTTCCTTGCGAATTTGTATTTTTCAGTCGCTTCGTTTGAAAATTCACCTGTCCCTGTGGCAGAGAAGTCCGATACGGTTACGTTTTCTTCCTTTTCCATATCGCCGACAAATTGCTTTTCGTCCTTGGCGTCCGAATAGTTCTTCCGGAATTCATAGGCTGCCTGTCCGCAGTTCCGCACAAGGCATTCCCCGCCCATTGTGCCGTCGGCGGATATGGCGGCGTCCACCGTGTTGCTTATGGTGGAAAGGGCCACTTCCTGCATGTTGATCCATTTCTCTCCGTTGTCCCTGTTCACAATCCTTGCGCGCATGGGGTAGAGCTTGGTTGAAAAGGCGTTCACAAACCCTTTCTCGCCCGAGGCGTCGGCAAAGACCAGGTTTTCGTCCGACAGGTATATCGCCACAATGAACGTGTTTATTTTTTCGACGCTCGGGTGTGTAAGCGGCAGCAGCCCACTGTCCCGGCGGCGCATTACCACGGGGCTTGCCTTCACACCCACGTCATGAAGCATATTGATGAGAACCAGGTTCAAATCCGCGTTGCTCCCCGTCCCCGCCTTTACGGTTTTCGACATCGGCTTGGGGTATAGCGCATATCCCTTGTTCCACTTCAGGTGGCTTTGCAGCAGTTTTATTGTATTTATCACGCGCAGGCCTATGTCTGATATCGTATCTGTTCCGAGCGATTTAAGCTCCTCCGCATACGGGCTCGCCTTGCCCATCATGCCGCCGAAGGAGTTGTCGGAAAGCAGGAGGTCGTCAATTTTCTCCCAAGTGTTCCCGTAATTCTTGTAGTCGGAACCGGGAAGCTGCATACCAAGCAGTTCGGCGGAAACCTTTGCCACATAGTCGTTGGAACACCACACGTAGTCATCGCTTTTCGACGCGGGAATGTCGTTGCCCGCCATTGCGTATGTCTTGCTGCGCCCGCCGCCCATGTCGGTATAGTCAACGAGACCGTCCCCGTCAACCGTCTTCAGCCAATCATACCCTCGCAACTCGTAGTGAAACTGGAACATTTCGGGTATGACTGCCGTATAACGCGCATAGGCCACAGGTATCTCCTGCTGGGCGTACCAGTCGTCCATGTTCGCATAAAACTCGCTGACCACGCTGTACTCATACTCTATTATGCTTCCCACATTAGCCTTGGGAATTGAGAACTTCACGCGGTCGCGGTTGTCGTCAATCTTTTCCCTGAACACAAGGTCGCTCTTCATCTTCGTCCTGACTAGTTCGCCTCCCTCCTTGTTGAAAGACGCAGCCTCGAGGTCCTCAATCGTCTCGCGCAAATGCCTCCCGGAATTATTGTACAGAACCACGCTGACATTGGCGAATTCCTTGCCGTCCTCCTTGAGTATCTTGATGCGCACATGATTGGTCGTGATGTTCACAATCTTGCCGCCGGACGTTCTGAATTTCACATCGCGCAAATTCAGTAGCATCACCGCTTTCGCGTCAGGGTCTTTGTCATAGACCGTCATGTCGCGCTCCTCGGGGGTAATGTCGCCAAACTTGTACTGTGCGAGTTTTTCCGCCCGCAAAACGATGCACGACAAAACAGATAGCAATAATGGGAAAACTGTCCTTTTCATTTGTGTGTGATATTTGATGTTATCGCAAGTTCAATATGTTAATTGTATGTTACTGTTTGCAAATATA
Source organism: uncultured Bacteroidaceae bacterium (assembly GCA_934364765.1). Classification (GTDB taxonomy): domain Bacteria; phylum Bacteroidota; class Bacteroidia; order Bacteroidales; family Bacteroidaceae; genus UBA6398. Next base: position 9,636 of record CAKRMO010000004.1, read on the forward strand.
GCGAATAATCCAATGCACGTTAATTGCATACAAAAATTATTTACCCCGATTTTAATTGTGAAACCTTAAAAAGTAAGATTGTTATGCGCCCTATATGGCATATACAACTGGTTTCTTGCCGAAAAAGCGGCGAATATCGCCAAAACTGCGCAACGCTTTGGTTTCCAAAGAAATAACCATACAAGAGAAGTCCGCTGTAACGAATTGTTTTTCAGAGATTTGAAAGAGGCGAAAAAAGGTCTGATGTAATTTGAATTACATCAGACATAATTTTTCCTACGTCCTATGTGGTTTTTTCTACATCAAATGCAGTTTTTGCGGTATTGGTTTTACACCATTTGCATTGGCGTATTGCATACGCCCCTACGGCGGTGCAAATTGTTGGTTGTGCGTTATATGCGTCGTAAATATCACGTCTTTTGCTGCCAATTTGATCCGTATTGCTTATTGTGCGCTACTGCCCCAATCCTCTATAAAATGGCGATTCCCTGCCCGAAATCACTTCGCGCAGGGAATCTTCGTGTAAAATTGAATTGCTTTATATCTTGTCTGTTCTTTTATTTCCGCCAAAACCTGTCCGTTATGTCCTCGTTTGTGCCGTCGGGCATTATGCGGTAGAGGCGTTGGTTGGTCGTGGGCTTGTTGAGCGGACCTTTTTCGGGGATATATGGGCCGAGCTTGACAAAGTCGAAAGCCGCCCGGTCGAAGTCCTTGGGGAAATCGGGCTTGCCCGAATACCACGCCGTGAGGAACTGCCCTGAATAGCTTTGGCGCACGTGGCGTGCCAGTGCCGCCACTTCTTGCGGAGCGTTGTCGCCGCCCATGAAGCATACGCAGGTAACTTCTCCCGCAAACCCCGAAACCATTCTGTCAAGGGCTTCAGCCGTAAGCTCGTCGCCTTTGTCCTCCCAGAGATATGGACTGTGGCAGCCTTTGCAGCGGTTGGGGCAGAGCGAAAGGTTTATCGCCAAAGTGGTCTCATCGGGAATTTCCTGAAAAACTATGTCGTAGCCTACGTATTTCAGCATCCCTCTCAACTGTTCGCCTGTGCCGCGCCTGTTGGTGCCTCAACGCTGTCCTTGTCGCGTGAGGGGTTGTCGTAGTAGCGGCGTGCCGCCTCCTTCTGCCTGTCCATGGAGAAATTTGATACGCGCTTCAGGTAGCCTATGACGCGGGTCAGATAGTCTATGTTCTTGCTGTGGCATACGGGACACTCTTTGAGGTAACGCTTGTCAATGTGTCCGCAGTCGTTGCACACGGTGTTGGGCACGTTGAACGTGAAATAGTTGCACCCTTCCTTTGCGGCAACCCTCAGAAGCTGGCGGTACTGCTTTTCGCTAAGGTGCTCGTCAAGGTTCATGTGGAGCGCCGAGCCGCCTGTGAGGTGCTCGATGAACTTGTGTCCGTGCAGGCGGAATTTCTCGAGAATGTGGGTGGCAGTGTCCTCAACAACGTAGAAATAGCTGTTGTAGCAGTCGCGCGGCACATAGTAGCCGTCCTCCCTGTCCCAGCGTGCGTGTTTCACGCCCACGTTCTCGGCAGGAATCATCTCGCAGTTGAACATAACGTCCTTGGAGCGGTATTTCTTGTTGTAGTATTCCACCGTGCCGAGCACGCCCTGCACGAACTTGAGGTATTCGGGATTGTCGGAAATGGTGTATCCGAGAGATTCCGCAGCCTCCACAAGCCCGTTCACGCCTATTGTGAGATACTGGCGGGATATGTTGATGTAGCCCGCATCGAAAAGCGGCAGCATTCCCTTTGACGCAAGATCCTTCAGGTTCTCGTTGTAGGCAATCTGCACCTTGTGCATTATGTCAACAACCTCGGCGATGTAGTCGAGATACGGCTTGCCCTGGCGCGTAGCCTCCTGCACGCAGCGGTTGAGGTTTATTGTCAGCACGCTCTTCGAGCCGGTGGAAACGCCGCCCGCGCCGAGCGTGTAGCTGAAGCCGTTGTTCTGGATTTCGTTGCGCAGACGGCAGCACGAAGCCAGCGAGTCGGCGTTGTCGCTCATGTAGGTGAAGAACGAGTGTCCCTCGGCGTACATCTGCGCCGTGAAGTCGGCGTATTCCTTGTCAACCACATCGCCGTCTTTCGAAAGCAACGCCATTGTCTCAACAGGGAAGGTCAGCACGGTCTTTGTGCGCTCGGCGTTGAACCAGCGCATGAAACGTTTTTGCAGCCAGTTGAGCGCGTCCCAGTTGGGCTTTGAGCCGTCGGGGAAGCGGAAGTCGCCGAAAATGCTCTCGAAGTAGTTGTGGTCGTAGTAGGAAATGTTCCAGAACACGGCTTGGAAGTTCCTTGCCCCTGTGGGCTGGTTTATGGAGTAAACCACCTGTTCGAAGCAGTCGGTGATTATCTTGTCGAGAGTGCGGTGGCGTTTTGAAAGGTCAACAACGTCGTCGGCGTGCTTATAGTAGTCGTCGCCGTATTCCTGACCTATGAAATACGACATATACATAAGGAACTCCGGGGTGGCGCACGCGCCGCTTAGCATGCTCGAGACGATGAACACCATGTTTATGAACCCGCCGCAGAACGACTTCAGGTTTGTCGGGGCTGTGGAGTTGCCGCCAATGCTCTTGGTGCCGCTGATGAGCCATGGGTACATGGTGATGCTTGCGCAGTAGTTGGCAAGGCTTGTCTCGTCATTCTTATATATGAAGTGGTGTTCGAGAAGATAAAGGTAGCGGTCGGCAAGCTCCTTGCCATACATCTCCTTAATCTTGTCGCACAGCAGGCGGCGGTTGAGGCGTATGAAGTTCGACTTGGGCAGCTCGCCGATGAGCGTGGCTATGTTCTTGTTCTCCACATTGGCGTTTGCGTCATACTTTGAGCCGGTGGCGGGGTTCGACGCCTTGCAGTAGTCGATGAGGAACTTGAGCTTGTTGCGTATCTCGCGGTCCTCGAAATGTTTCTGGCGGTAAAGCATGAACGACTTTGCGGCCTTGTAGTGGTTTTCGCGCATGAGGGAGACCTCAACTTGGTTCTGGATGTCCTCAACGCTCATGCCGTTGCAAAAGCGCAGGTTCTCCATTACGCGCTGTATGTCTTCGGCGTGCACGTGTTCGCTCACCGATTCGAATGCTTTGAGAATGGCACTCTTAATCTTCTCAAGAGAGAAACGCTCTGTGGTTCCGTCTCGCTTTGTTATCAAGAAATTGTCGTAGCACATATTCTTTATGGGTTTTAAGTCGTTTTTTGTCAGGGCGGCCTTCTGCGTGGCCGGAGCCGCGTCAGAGGGATTTCCGCAGGAATAAGACCGCGCCGTATGTATGTGGCAGATGTTTAACGGCTTGCTTTTTCGCGTTTGTTTTATCTCCCAATCCGATTACAAAGGTATGATTTTCGGACAACATACAACCCTCAAAACAGAAAAATTATTTCCCAAAACGGAAAACTTTTTTGCGGCGGAAAATCCGAAAGTTTTCCATTTCGGAAAACTTTTACTCTAACAGGAAAGAGAAAATGTTCTGGTTTACAAAACATTCCTTTTGCAATCCGGAAAGCTGGGAGTGTGGGGGAAAAGAACGGAATGTGCGGAAAAGGAAAAAAAGTCCCGCAGCCTTTCGGACTGCGGGACTTTTTTCAATATGCTCGATTCTTATAATATCAAAGTTTCGGGCCTGCGGCAACAAGAGCCTTGCCGGCTTCGTTGCCTTCGTATTTCTTGAAGTTCTTGATGAAGCGTGCGGCGAGATCCTTGGCTTTCTCCTCCCATTCGGCTGCGCTCTTGTAAGTGTCGCGCGGGTCGAGAATGCTTGGGTCAACGCCTTCGAGCTGTGTGGGAACCACGAAGTCGAAATAAGGAATGGTCTTTGTGGGAGCAGCGTCGATTGAGTGGTCGAGGATTGCGTCGATAATGCCGCGTGTGTCGCGGATTGAGATACGCTTGCCTGTTCCGTTCCAGCCGGTGTTCACGAGGTATGCCTTTGCGCCGCTCTTCTCCATGTGTGCCACGAGTTCCTCTGCATACTTTGTGGGGTGCAGTTCGAGGAACGCCTGGCCGAAGCAAGCGGAGAATGTCGGGGTGGGCTCGGTGATGCCGCGCTCTGTGCCTGCGAGCTTAGCCGTGAAGCCGGAGAGGAAGTAATACTTTGTCTGTTCCGGCGTGAGGATTGACACGGGAGGAAGAACTCCGAATGCGTCTGCGCTCAGGAAGATAACCTGCTTTGCTGCGGGTCCGTGAGAAACGGGGCGCACGATGTTCTTGATGTGGTAGATAGGATACGAAACGCGGGTGTTCTCGGTTACGCTCTTGTCTGCGAAGTCAATCTTGCCCTCTGCGTCAACTGTAACGTTTTCGAGAAGTGCGTCGCGGTGGATGGCGTTGTAGATGTCGGGCTCTGCGT
>CAKRMO010000005.1 GCA_934364765.1 uncultured Bacteroidaceae bacterium
ATCACGTCGTTCATTACCTCGCACGGCGAAATCTCCTCCTTTTGCATGGTTTCGGGAGCTTCGTCAACTTTTGTGATTATGGCAACGTCGCGTATTAGTTCGCTGAGCCTCACCACCTGGCTGTGCGCACGCTCGAGGAAATAACGCTTTCTGTCGTCCGAGAGTCCCTTGCATTCCAAAATGGTCTCTATATAGCCGCGAATGCTGCTCACGGGGGTGCGCAGCTCGTGCGTTATGTTGTTGCTCATCTGCTGTTTCAGAATGCGGCTCTTCTCGGCGCGGGTTACGTCATACACTGTCATCTCGAAATCCTCTCCGCTGTAAACCACCACCTGCACGGCATAGTTTGCGCTTCCGGCGGCTATGTTGAAACGCATCACGGGGGCGGTTTCGCCGGGGTTGAGCTCGCGGCTGTTGAGTTCCACGAACTCCTTGGCGGGGCGGAAGGCCGCGCTGCCCCAAATGGTGTTGACATCGCCGGTTGGCACGGGGAGGATTGTGTTGACGTATTGCACAAAACGCGGATTGGCATACACATTTCCCTTTTCGGTGTTGAAAATCGCAATCCCCCCCTCCAGATACTGGAAGTGCTTCAAAAGCCGCTCGCGTTCGCCCTTTGCCTGTTTTCCCTTTTCGTCAAGCTGGCGGTAGAGGTTTGTTATCTCGCGGCCTATGTCGCCGAGTTCGGAGTGGGGGAAACTTATCGCGTCATAGTTTATGCCGCCTTTGCCCGCCTCGTTAATGAACCGCCGCAGACGCGAGACGGAACGCCCGAAACTGTCGGAGATGTATATTAGTATGACAATGGCTATGGGAAGCACCAGCAGCACGAAAAGCAGGAACACGTTGGCGGGGCGCAAAATGCTCCTCATGTCCTCATCGTAGGGTCTCGCCACGCGCACCACGTATTTGCCGTAGGACTTTGCAAAGTAAAAGAAATCGGTGTTGAATGTCTCGGAACGCCTGACGTCGTAGCTTCCTTCCGCAATTTTCCGGGCGTTTTTGACCTCGGGGCGGTCTTTGTGGTTTCCCTCAATGCGTGCGTCAATGCCGCCCGATTCGTACACCACGTTCCCCTTACGGTCTATCACGGTGAACCTCACGCCTTCGGGCATACATTCCAGAAAAGCCTTGAGCCTTGCAGGGTTCACCACATTGCCCTCGCGGCTTATCTCGCGCCCCACCATGTCGGCGTAGTCGCTCATGCGGTTGCGGAAGTCGCTTTCGCGCAAACCGCTCTCGTAGTGCATTTCGAAAAGCACCATGACCACGGCGAACACCGCGAATATTCCGGTGAACGACAAAAGCAATTTGTATCTGTAGTTCAAACGCCTCATTTTTCCGTAAAGCAATAGCCGTAGCCTTGGCGGTTTACAATCTGCGCACCGGCACCGCCGAGCTTTGAGCGGATGCGTGTGATGTGAACGTCAACCGTGCGTTCGAGCACGAGCGCGTCGTCCTGCCAAACGCTGCGCAGTATCTCGTCGCGCGAATACACCCTCCCCGGGTGGGACATCAGCATCTGGAGAATGCCGTATTCCTTGGGGGTGAGCATAACGTCCGCACCGTTTGAACGCACTAACTTGCGGTCGGGGATAATCTCGATGCCGCCGAGGCTGATTATGGCGTCGCTGCCGGCGGGCGGTGTTTTCTGCCTTCTGAGCACAGCCCCCACGCGGGCGATAACCTCGTGGATTGAAAACGGCTTGGAGATGTAGTCGTCCCCTCCTGCGGAAAAACCCGTGAGCAGGTCGTTCTCCGTGTCCTTTGCTGTCAGGAAAATAACGGGTACGGAGTTGTGGAGTTGCTGCCTTAGCTTGCGCACCATGGAATAGCCCGACATCCCGCCGAGCATCACGTCGAGCAGAATGAGCGACACCGTATTGTCAAGGAGTGAGATTGCCTCCTCAGCCGATGGGGCGGTGATTACCTCATATCCCGCAGCTTCGAGGTTTACCTGCAATATTTCGCGAATGTCAGGCTCGTCGTCAACAACGAGCAGCTTGCCTTTTGTGGTCTTTTGGGTATTCATGGTGCAATATTAAGCATTTAATGCCAAACAGGCAGTTAAGAAGCGGTTAAGATTGGCACAAAAAAATCCGCAACTCCAATGGGTTGCGGATTTTCGTATTTCAAGCCCTCCACAAGAGGAGGCTTATTTTCGGAGTTGCATCACTTTACGAGCACCTTCTTGCTGCCAACCACGTAAACGCCCTTCTTGAGGCCTGCGGTAGCGTTGGCTTCGTCAACGTGCTTGCGCACGAGAACGCCGTCGGTGGTGTAAACGTTGACAAACTTCTTGACAGCGATGATTTCTGCGCCCTTGATGCCGTTAATCATGCCTGCGCCCTTGACGTAAACAATTGCGTCAACCTCGTCGTCAGAAACGGTGTTCTTAACGAGGCGCGGAAGGATGATGCCGCGCTGGTAGCCGATAGATGTACCCTTAGGTTCGTCAACAATAGAGTCGCCAAGGAAGTAGCCCATGTGATCCTCGGTTGTAAGCCATGTGGCGGGAACAGAGATGAGACCGTTGACGGTATCTCTTTCAGCCGAAACGCTGCTGTTCATTACCGGATTGAATGTAATGGTGCTTGTAACATTTACATCGTATTGACCCGGCATGATGTAGATGACAGGAGTTCCGCCCTTCACAGTCTCAGCGTCTATCATCTTCAGCTTGTAAGCCGTAACGACAGAGTCGCCTTCATCGGTAGTAATCTTGCCCACGAGCTCGTAGGGGGTTAAATCTTCCGTGCCATTGCCATTGTCTGAAACGGCCTGTGCGGGAACTTCATACTCATAAGGCATGGTAATTGAAATCACGCGTCCGTTCGCGCAGCTATAGTACGGCTCAGTTGCAAATTCAGCGTGAACATCTTCAGAAGCGTCGATTGTCCATGCGAACGAGCTGCCCTTGAATGCGGGTGCGCTGTCATCAGCCTTGGTGTAGGTCATGCCCGGTGCATACCAGCCGGCGTTGTTTTTCACGTAGTAGCCTTCGGCTGTGAGGAAGCCAATCTGGCCTTCGCCGAACGGAACGATAGTGAACGCCTTGGGTACGTACCAGCAAATAGGACGGTAGTCGTATGTTGACAAGCCCGAGCCTGTGTAAGGACCGAAGAAGCCGCCGTTACCAACGTTCTGCGGGATGTAGCGACCGTTCTCGTCCTTGGTCAAAGTCCAGTGGTTGTACGACTCCTTGGAGCCTGCGGGATACGGATTGGTGAGCCAGTAGCTGTAACTGTTGCCGTAAGCGTGGGTGTGTGCGCCGCCGGCGTAGAGAACCATTCCGGCACGTGCTGCGTCTGCGGTGGTGATTACATACCATTTGTCTGCAGGCTTGTTCATCTTTTCGTATAGAGCCGTGTAAGCATCCTTGAGACCGCTTACAACTTCCTTTATCTTGTCTGCCGACAACTGGCCTTCGGCTGCGTCGTATTCAGCAATCAGCGGGGCAGCCTTGTTGATGTAAGCGTCGAGGTCTTCGCTTGGGAACTCGCCGATGCGTTCGCCGGCGGTGAGGTTCTCAACGTTGTAGCGCGCCATTGCTATTGTGGAGTCGTTGCTGCTCAAAGCCCTGAACGCTGCGATTGCCGCAACAAGCTTGTCGTATGTAGCCTGTGTCGCATTGCCGCTGTTGTTCTCGGCCTTTGCATCCTGAATTGCGTTGAACAACTCAAACGCCACGCCCTGATGGCTCGGCTTGAGAATGTACGAGTTCTCGTTCACGCCGGTAATGGGATAGAGGTTGTACTCTGCATATCCGAACACTGCGTGGCCGTTTGCAAAGTAAACGGCACCGGCATTGTTTATGGAAACGAGAGTCTGGAAGCGTACATATTTGTAGCCGCCGATGCCGCTCACGATGTAGGTGAGCGAGTCGGAGTGGAGCGAGCTGAGGAGCGTCTGACCGCCGAAGTCAGCAAGCGTCATGTCGTTGGGAAGAGTTTCCCAAGTCTCCGCATCGTTGGAAACCTGAATGCGCATTCTCGCCGGCACACGGTGCCAAGAATCGCTCTGGCGCATTGTGTATGCCACCTGAACTGTGTCGGGGAATCCTGCTTCGCTGTAGATGCGCAGCGAGTGAGGCTCGCCCGGAGTCTGCTCCTGGCCATTTTCCCATGTGGAGTTCCAATAGGTGTCCTTGTTGCCGTCAATCATATATTCAAGGTGCATACCCTCGTTGGGAGACCAGTTGTTTGCGTAAATCTGGCTCACGTCGGTGATAATCGGCTCGCCCACGGTGTAGTTCGTGGAAGCATTGTAAAGGCGGCGTGCCTCCTCGAATGTCTTCTTGAACTTGATGTTAAGCTCGTTCTGCGCCTCGTTTGCGATTAGCTTCTCAGCCTCCTCTTCGGAAACGGGTTCGAATGTCCAGCTTGTGCCGCCGTTTTCCTGGCGCGGACTCCAAATCTGAAGTCTTCCCTCATCGTAGAGGCAGCTTCCGTGACCGTTGGGGTCGTAGCCGAACTCTGTGTCAACCGAGTTGAAGATGCCCCATTTGCCGTTGGCCTTGATAGCCTTGAACTGCGCGGGGGTAACAAGCTCCTTGGTCATGTCAACAAGGCTGCCGTTTTCGCTCTTAGCCGCCTTGTTCATGTACATCTTGTTCTTCATGTTCTGCAAAGCGTATCCGCCTTCGGCAAGTTTGGTAACTTTCCAAATCTGTGCGGCTGTTGTCTCCTTGTGAGTCCAGCCCTGGGTGGTGTCATTGTAGAGAGAGAGGTAGATGGCGTTGTCGTTCTTCACGTAGTTTTCGAAGTTGGAGCGGATGACATAGTATCCGTCGGGAACAACGTTAACTTCGGCGTTGAACTTGTCGCCGGCTTCTGTAAGAGCCTTTGTTGCGGCTTCAAGCTCCTCAACGGCGGGAATTTCCGCAGCAGCGACAAGTCTCTTTGCCTTTGCAAGCGCGGAGTCAACATCTGCGATGAGTTCCTCGCTGTGTGCGAAGCCAATGCCGTCGCCCACTTCTGCGCCGTCGGTGATGCCGTCGTATTTCATTATCGCCTGACGCAGGTTGCCTGCCGCCACGCGGTCGGGATCGTTGATGTGGTCAACTATCTCCTGCGGCACGCGGCGGATGTACCATGCCGAAGCCGAGCCTGCGCCGCCGTCCCAAAGCACGAGCTTGCCGGCTGTGCCGTTACCGCTCTGGTGGTTCTCCATATGGTAGGGACGTGGGGGATATGCATCGTAGTAGTCGTACTTGCTGCCGATGTTGAACTGTCCGCTGCCAAGGTCGCCCGCAAAGATGCGCTCCTCCTTTTCGGTGGTGAAGCCGGCGGGCTGGCTGTCTTCATGAGCCGCAGCCTTGCCGAGATACACGTTTGTGCCGACGTTGCGGAACGCGTAGTACATTCTGTCGCTTGTCCCTTCAACGGGGAACTTCGTGATCTGCCAGATGAACTGGTTGTCGTTGGTGTTCAAAGCCCTCCATCCGGCTGCGCTGCCCTCGTAGGGCGCAACCCATGCAAAGTCGCCGTTGTCAACATCGGTGAACGCCGTGTAGGCGGTTTTGATGTAGTAGTAGCCGCCGTCCTCAATCTGCACCTTTGCTTCGGGGGCGTCAGCCTTCTGCTTGGCCTCAAACAGGGCGTCGAAAGCGGTTTTCAGCTCGTCGTCGCTCATGGTGTTGTAGTTCGAGAGTACATTCTGGTAAACATCGTAGAAGTTGTTGAACACTTCCTCGGTCACGAAGCCGGGGTCTGTGCCCACCTTGTAGTCGCTCTCAATCGACGCGCCGAAGTTGTCGAGCAGGTCCTCAAGAGCCTCCTTGGGGTCAGTGCTGCGGTCGCTCACGCGGCGTATGTCCCAAACGTTGGTGTCCTGATACTGCGAGAACCAGGTGATGTTGAATTTGGAAACCTCGAACTCGTTGGCAAGGAACACACGGCCGTAGCCGCCACCGTCAGACAGCATGTTTGTCTTTCCCGTAGCGTCGAAGATGTTCACAACCGTATAGGTTGTGGGTTCCCAGTCGCTCTGGCTGCTGCCGTAGCTGTTTGAGCCATAGTAGCCCTTGTGTTCCTCGTCGCTGTTCGACACAATGCAGAAAGCCTTTGCCGAAGCGGTGTCGTTAACAAGCGCGTTTTCGCCCGCTGTATATTTGTTAATCCACACATCGGGGTCGTCAAACGGGTTGGGATACAGATCCGGCTGGTTGCTAGCCCATCTGAAGTTAAGGTACTGCCCGGTCTTCTTGTTCTTGATGTAATACTGCGGAAGTCCGGTTACAGCATTGTCCACCTGCGCCCTCTCGAGCACCCAGATGATTTCCTCCGGCACCTCGAGAATAGAGGGGATTGTCTGGCAGGAGTTAGTCTGCCCGTAGGTGAAAGGCACAAGGTAGTGCCCCTTGGAGGTCGTACCCGAGCGCGCCTCGAAGATTACTTCCACGCCGTCCTCAAGCTCGTCAGGGGTAAGCACCCTTCCGACCATGTTCTGCGCAAAAGCATCCGGCATGGCGAACAAAACCGCCGCCAACGCCAACAGAAAAGTCTTGAATCTTTTCATACCTTTTGTCTTTAGAGTTAATAATGTTGTTTTTAACAAAGTTGTTGTTCCTTTTTATGCACGTCCGCCCCGCGTTTTCTCTCCCGAAGCCGCTTGGGCAGCCACTTCCCCTGTTGCAGTGAACAGGATAGCAGCCCCAAAGTTAAGAATAAAAACAATAATACACGATAATTTGCCAGTACATTTTTTTGTAAAAAGCGAATTTGCGGATGTCGGAACTGGCGGATTTTGAGTTAAAAAGTGCGACAAAACTAAATTTCCGCGTTATAAATGCCACGCATACACACCTTTTTGGCTTTTATGCGAGCAAAAATACACATGATGCTTTGTGCAAACAAATTCATGCCTTGCTTTTTTATGTTCATAATAATTTTGCAGTTTGGTTCAAAGCGATTGGTGTATGCCGGCATGGCTTTTATTAGTGTTTACACCGCGCGGAGTTATTGGTTATATACCGCCTGTGGAACTGTTAGCATATATGCGGTATGGACAGCGGAGTACAGGCTGTGCCATTCGCCCGGTGGCGGTGCAGTTTGTTGATTGGTTGAATATTGTATATATGTAGGGGTGTATGGCATACGCCCTGAATTGCGCGGAGTTTGCAATATTGTGGCGGCGGTTTGCGGCGCGGCTCGTGCGGTGGTGTATAGGGCGGTAAAGCCGCCCCTACAAGTGGCGCAAAACAAAAACTAACAGTCCTCTTCCAAATTCCCCGAAAACTATATGGGATGTGGGAAAAACTACATAGGACATAGGAAAAATTATGTCTGATATAATCCAGACTACATCAGACCTTTTTTTGCCGTTTGCAAGCACCTGGAAAACAGAAACTTGCAAAAGTGTTATAGTGTTTGCGCAAATCCCTGTGGCACAGGGGGGTGCGGGATTCCCGGCGTGAGCGGCGGAATGTTGCGCGTTAGTGGGATGAGTTTCAAGCGTGCCTTGTGCCGTTGAAGGGCGTTTCCCTCCTGCAAAAAAAACTCGGGCGCAACATGAATTGCGCCCGGGCTGTTATGTGTCTGGAGAAACCGCAGATTTATTTTGCCTTCCAGTCGCTGAGGTCCTGCGGGTTTTCGATGTACGAGGGTATCTTCTCGAAAATGCTCTTTATGCGCGCAATGTCGAACTTCGGTTTGCGGTCGTAGTAGTATATGCCGTTTTTCTCCTGCTCCACGTCGGTGAGCTGGGTGTAGCAAATTCCCACCACGTGCTTGCACGCCTTGAATGCGTCAATCTGGGCTTCGAGAATTTTGTAGAAGTCCTCTATCTTGTCGATGTTTGCCCCGTAACCCCACGATGACGAGCGTTCCGACTCCTTAATCCAGGGCAGTCCGCCCATTTCGTCAACCATGTAGGGCTGGCCGTTGTATTTTGCGAGATACGCCTTCTTGGGTTCGTTGCGGTAGGGCTCCACCCCCGGCTTGAATGTGTGGTTTGCCACGAGCTTGTCGTGGTCGCGTGTGTAGTCGTGCACAGCCCAGATGTCGGTCTTCACGTGTCCGTCTCCGCTTGCATCGTTCACCGGGCGCGTGGGGTCGATGGATTTTGTCAGGTTGTAGATGTCGTTCATCAGCCGCACGTAAACCCCGTCGCGGCTTGCCCATGTTTCGTTGAACGGCGTCCATGTAACAATTGCGGGGTGGTTGATGTCGCGCTCCACAACGTCGGCCCATTCTGTGAGGCAGTTGCGCACTGCCAGCTCGTCGTTCACGTCAGGCCCCCAGCTCGGGAACTCGCCCCATGTGAGGTAGCCCAGCTTGTCGGCCCAGTAGTGGTAGCGCTCCTCGAAAACTTTCTGGTGCAGGCGCGCGCCGTTGAAGCCCACGGCCTTGCTCATTTCTATGTCGTGCTTCAGCGCCTCGTCTGTGGGGGCGGTCCAGATTCCGTCGGGATAGAAGCCCTGGTCGAGCACCAGGCGCTGGAAGTATGGCCTGTTGTTGAGGTAGAAATATCCGTTGGCGGTGTGAACCTTGCGCATTCCCGCATACGACTTCACCTCGTCAACCACGTTTCCCTTGTTGTCCTTTACCGTATATACAAGGTCGTAGAGGAACGGCGACTCGGGGCTCCACAGCTTCATGTTCTTCACCGGCAGCACCACGATGCTCTGGTTGCAGGCGTTCACGGTTTTCTGCGCCACCACCTTTTTGCCGTCAAGCATCTTTACCGTAAGGGTGTTGTCCGCAGACTCGTCGTAGAACTGCGGGCGTATCACGAGCTGCTTCTGGTCAATGTCGGGGGTTGCGACAGCCTTTTTCAGCGCTCCGGGGGCTACCGGCTCCATCCATACGGTCTGCCAAATTCCGGTTGTGCGTGTGTAGTCGCAGCCTCTGGAGTAGAATCCTTTGCACTGCTTGCCGCCGGGCTGCTTGCCGCCGCGAAGATCGTCCTTTACGCCCACCACGAGGTTCACAGTCTGTCCCGGCTTTGCGAACTTGGTTATGTCGGCTGCGAACGACGAGCTGCTGCCGTAGTGCCTCATTACGAAATTCCCGTCGATGTATATTGCCGCCTCATAGTCCACAGCCCCGAAGTGGAGCAGTATGTTCTTGCCCTGCCAGTCTGCGGGCACGGTGAGCGTGCGCTGATACCACATTCCGTTTATGAAGTCGGTGTGGGCCACGCCGCTCAGCTTGCTTTCGGGGCAGAATGGCACTGTGATTTTGCCGTCGAAGCCCTTGGAGTTCTGGAAGCCGCGCTCTCCGCCGGTAAGCCCGAAGTCGAAGGTGTAGGTCCACGTTCCGTTCAGGTTCTGCCATGCGGAACGCTCGAACTGCGGGCGCGGGTATTCCGGGCGCGGGGTTTGTGCGGCGGCGTTGAGCGCGAACAGCGCAAATGCGGCGGATGCGATAAGTTTGGTTATCGGTAATTTTTTCATTGTTTGTATTTTTAGATTAATAGAATGAGTGGGTAAAGGTACGACTTTTTAGCGGAAACGCAGGCATTTTGTGCGATGTTTTTTTGCAAAGGCAACGCGCTCCCTGTAAATTCCTGCGAAACCTGCATGGGACATGGAAAAAACTACGTCCTATGCAGGAAAAATTATGTCTGATATAATCCGGACCACATCAGACCTTTTTTCGCCGCTTGCAAACATCTGAAAAACAATCGCTTATAACGAACAGTCTTTGCGCGGTTATTAATTTGGAAACCAATGTTTTACGCAATCCTCTTGCTTTTGCCGCAGGGCTAAAAACGAGGCCGGGAACAATAAAACCGCCGCTGTGAAGTTATATAATATAATGTGCGGCAAATTTGCGGCGCGGAAACAGAAATGAGCGGCAAGGCATATAATATATGTAAGGCGTATAATATATATATGGCGTTGGTGGCGGTGTTGTGGCTTGCCGCCTCGTGCAGCACGCCCGAAAAGCACCACAGGAAAGGCGATATGTTTTTCTCGCACGGCGAGTATTTCGACGCCGCCGCCGAATACAAGACGGCATATTCCACCACGCCGCGCAGCGACAAGGAGGCGCGCGGCATGAGGGCGTTCCTGATGGGGGAGTGCTACCGCCGGATCAACTCCACGTCAAAGGCCGAGGGGGCTTACAGGAACGCCGTGAGATATAATTACGTTGACACGACCACGTATTTCTGGCTTGCCGAAATGCAGAGGATGCAGGGCAACTACAAGGCGGCGCAGAAAAACTATGAGCTTTACCTTGAACAGCAGCCCGGCGACGTGCGGGCGAAAAACGGCATGGAGTCGTGCGCCCTCGGCCCGGAGATGAAGGAGCGCGGCTCGAACTATTCCGTCCACCCCATGGCTCTGTTCACATCGCGCAGGGCTGATTACTGCCCGGTGCTGTTTGGCGAAAAATACGACCAGCTTATATTCTCGTCCACGCGCCCTCAGGCCACCGGCGATGACGACAGCGGAATAACGGGAATGAAGAACGGCGACTTTTTCTATACGGCAAAAGACGACAAGGGCAAATGGAAGCCCGTCGAGCCTTTGCAGGGGAGCGTGAACACCGCCTTTGACGAGGGGGCGGCGGCAATCACCCCGGACGGGCAGACGATGTATTTCACCTATTGCAGCGTTGACCCGGAATATCCGCGCTATGCCGAGATATACTCCTCGTCGCGCTCGGACGCCACCTGGAGCAAGCCGCAAAAGGTGGAAATCTCGTCCGACACGCTTTCGTCATACGCCCACCCCGCCGTATCGCCCGACGGCAAGTGGCTTTACTTTGTGTCGGATATGCCGGGCGGCGTGGGCGGTCTCGACATCTGGCGCGCCCAGCTCGGGTCACACGGAATTGGTATGATAGAAAATCTTGGCGAGCCGGTTAACACTCCGGGCGATGAGATGTTCCCCACGTTCCGCTTCAACGGCGATATGTATTTCTCCTCGAACGGACACCCCGGCATGGGCGGCCTTGACATATACTGCGCACGCCCCGACACGGTTAACAACACTTGGAGCGTTGAGATACTGCCTTCGCCTGTGAACTCTTCGGGCGATGACTTCGGGATGACTTTCGAGGGCGTCCACAACCGTGGCTTTTTCAGCAGCAACCGCAAGAACGGGCGCGGTTGGGATCACATTTACTCTTTCGAGCGTCCTGAGGTGGTGCATACCGTAACCGGCTGGGTTTACGAGCAGGACGGCTACGAACTTCCGCAGTCCACCGTGTATATGATAGGCAACGACGGGACCAACATGAAGTTCGGGCTGAGAGGCGACGGCAGCTTTGAGCAGGTGGTGAAGCCCGGAGTGAAATATGTGTTCCTTGCCACGTGCGACGGCTTTTTGAACTACAAGCAGGAGCTTACAATCGACTCGGCGGAGGTTTCCACAAGCGACACCGTTTATTTCCCCCTGCCGTCGGTCAATTCCCCGGTGCTTGTAAGGAATGTTTTCTATGAGTTTAACAGTGCGCAGCTTACGGACAATTCACGCCAGGCGCTCGACAGGCTCGCGCAATTGCTCAACGACAACGCAAACATAACCATAGAGCTTAGTTCGCATTGCGACTACCGTGGCAACGAACTTTACAACCGCAAACTTTCGCAGCACCGCGCCGAGTCGGTGGTGAACTATTTGACAGAACACGGGATAAACGCCGACAGGCTCACGGCGGTTGGCTACGGAAAGCTGCGCCCAAAGGTCGTAACAAAACGGCTTGCAGCCTCGTACAAATTCCTTCACGAGGGCGACACGCTCACCGAAAGCTACATAAAGAAACTAAAGGATAGCCAGCAGGACACTTGCAACGCCCTTAACCGCAGGACGGAGTTCCGCGTGCTGAAAACCACATACGGGCTGTTTGACGACAGCGGAAAACTCGACACAAAGGCACTGCTTGGCAACTCTGCCCGGAAAAAGGCGGGCAAGACCGAACCCATTGTGAAGGTTTACATTCCCACGCCCGCCGAGGCTGCGGCTGCCGACGGCAAGAAGCTGCCCGAAAAGAAAGACACGGCAAAGGCTGCCGGCAAGGCCGCCGCCGCGCCGAAGAAAAACGCCCCCGCCGCAGAAAAGAAAGCCGAGGCAAAAACCGCCAAGGCGGCTGCGGATGCGAAGAGCGACTCTGTAAAAGCCGAAAAAGCGCCTGTTGCGCAAAATACAGCCAAACAGGCAACGGCAAAGAAAGACACCGCAGCGGCAAAGCCGCAGACAAAAACCGCAGAGCCAAAGGCGGTGAACCAAGACTCGCTGAAGGCCGCCAAGGTTAGGGAGGATTCGCTCAAGGCGCAAAAGGCGAAAGAGGATTCGGCAAAGGCGGCGAAAGCCAAGGCGGATTCTTTGAAGGCCGCAAAGGAAAAAGCGGATTCCGTCAAAGCCGCGAGGGCAAAAGCCGATTCCATAAAGGCTGCCGCCGTAAAGGAATCCGCCGCCAAGGAAGCACAGCCGAAAACGGAAGGCAAAGCTGTAAAGGCTGATGCAGGGAAAACGGCGGAGAAGCTGACAAAGGCGCAAAAGGACTCCGCGAAAATGGCTGCAAAAGCGGCAAAGGCAAAGCTGAAGGCGGACAAGAAAGCAAAGGCGGACTCTCTGAAACTCGCCAAGAGAAAGGCAAAGGCGGCAGCCAAGGCTAAGGCAAAAGCCGACAAGGCAAAGGCGAAAGCCGCTGCCGCAAAAGCCAAGGCCGCAGCGGCTAAGGCGAAAAATGCAGGAAAGAAAACAACCGCTACCAAGGCAGGGAATGTGAAAGCAACGGTGAGGAAAACAGGGAACACCGCGAAAGCCGCAAACGTCAAATCCGCCACCGCGCAAAAGCCCTCCGCTGTTGGCGGAAATGCAACCGCCAAGGCAAAACCTGCCGAGAAGAAAATGACCCTCAAGGAGCGCGAGGCTTTGAAAGACTCCATAATAGCGAAGGCAAAGCGTGATGCCGAAGCCGCCAAAGCCAAGGCAAGGAAATAATATCTTGAGACAATTTTTCCAAAACTCCCCGAAAATTACATTTGATGTAGGAAAAACTACATAGGACGTAGGAAAAATTATGTCTGATATAATCCAGACTACATCAGACCTTTTTTTGCCGCTTACAAGCCTTTGAAAAACAATATGTTATAAAGAAAGTTTTTATATAGCGGCATCTTTTTGAAAATCAAGGTGTTGTGCGATTTTGGCGTTGGCGTGCGGCTTGTGTGGCGCTTATGCCATGGAGCGGGACTTGCGCGATTTATGTGCGGCGCTTTGTGGCGCACCACGAAAACAATCGCTAATTTTGCACCCGAAAAGGAAATAAGATGATTGCCCCGCAAAACATAAAGATAGAGGACTATAACTACACTTTGCCCGAAGAGCGCATAGCCAAGTACCCGGTGAAGGAAAGGGACACCTCAAAACTTCTCGTGTATCGCCATGGCGAAATATCCGATGACAGATTCTACGATTTGCCCAAGTATCTTGACAAGGGCGAATTGCTCGTGTTCAACAACACCAAGGTAATCAGGGCGCGGCTTCACTTTCACAAGGAGACGGGGGCGTTGATTGAGGTTTTCTGCCTCGAGCCCCATGCGCCGCGTGATTATGAACGGATGTTCCAGACAACGGGCAGCTGCGAGTGGGTGTGCCTTGTGGGAAACCGCAAGAAATGGAAGGAGGGCAGTCTTTGCCGCACATTGAGCGTGAAAGGCGGGGATGTGGTGCTGAAAGCCGAAATCAAGCACGCGGAGCATGACATAATAGAGTTTTCGTGGGGCGGGGAC
>CAKRMO010000006.1 GCA_934364765.1 uncultured Bacteroidaceae bacterium
CCCTCAAGCCGCAGCGACATAAAGGAGACCAACGTTGCGCCGTTCGCGGAATACAGCTTGAGCGTGGGAGACTGGAATTTTGACGCGGGACTGCGCTACGAGCACGTCAGCACCGACTACCGCAGCAACGGTGTGAAGGAGAAAGAGTCGAGCCGCAAATACGACGGCCTCTACCCCAACCTTTCGGCGGAATGGAGCAAGGGCGACTGGAACTTGAGCCTGGGCTACACCAAAAAGACTTCGCGCCCGGGCTACTTCGCCCTGCGCAACAATGTACAGTATGACGGGCGTTTCCTCTACGAGGCGGGCAACCCCTACCTGCGACCCAACATAACGCACAACGTAGAGTTCAACGCCGTTTACAAATGGGCGAGCCTGAGCATGGGCTACAATTACGACAAGAACCAGCTTATGTATTATGACAAACTGTACAACGGCGGGGAGATAGTGCTCAGCCAATGGACCAACCTGAGAAAATGCCAGAACATATACGCTTCCGTCAGCCTGTCGCCAAAGTTCGGCTTTTGGCAGCCCACATTCGAGGCGGAGTTCAACAAACCTTTCGTCAGCTACAAGGAATACGGCATCAACGAGAACCTGCAGCGGGCGGGCGCATACTTTGAGCTGGACAACAAGTTTGTCACCAGCAAGAAAAACTTCTTCACGCTCGACTACTCCTGCGGCATGCCCTCCGACGGCACTTGCTCGCACCTCAAGCAGTATTCCTCTCTGGATTTGGGATATACCTGCGTATTTTTCCACGATGCGCTTATGCTCAACGCCAAGGCAAACGACATTCTGAAAGGGACAAAGGAAAGGTGGACGAGCTACGGAAACGCTGTCAAGGTTACGAAAGACAGCTACAACCATACGCGCAACTTCAGCCTCACGCTCACCTACAACTTCAACACAGCCAAAAGCCACTATAAAGGCACAGGCGCAGGAAACGCCGAAAAGCGCAGGCTCTGAACCGCACCCCACCCGGCCTTTACGGCACAACAGAACAAAATCCCCTCCCGGCGGTTGCAGCGGGAGGGGATTTTTTATGGCTTTGGCAAAACCTTTCACAAAACTGCGAATATCGCCAAAAAACGCATAAGGCTTTGAGTTTCAGAAAAATATCCGCACAAAAGAAATCTGCTGTAACGCTTTGCCTTTCAAAGGCTTGCAAACGCAAAAAAAAGGTCTGATGTAGTTTGAATTATATCAGACATAATTTTTCCTGCATAGGACATAGTTTTTTTAATTCCAGATATAATTTTTCGGGGCACTTGCAGACGCATTGCTGCGCCCCCAAGTGCAAATCCCGTCCCGGGCCCAGATTTTGCTTGCAGGCAAGCCCCTCACTTCACCACAAACTTGCGGTCGCCTATGATGTATATGCCGGGGTGCAGGCCTTTCAAGGCATGGGAATACTTAACTCCGCTTCTCACCATGATGCCCTCCACGCTGTAAACGTCAACCGTCTCATCTGACTTGCGGATTGTCTGCGAAATGCCGTTCAGAAGCCCGCCGCCGCTCACATTCACCGTAAGGTCAACGTTCATGCCTTCAATGTTGGCTATCGAAGTGGCGTTCACATATCCGCCCTGAGCCGGCACGGTGTGTTTCATCGTCATAGGCACAAGCGCACGCACGCTGAAATACCCGCAGGTGTCGTTTTGCATCACCACCGGCTTCAGCGCGCCCACAAGCCCGTTTACAATCTGCGCCTCCGTAACCAGCCCGCCGTCTGTTTCGGGGAATGTGTGGAACGGTATGTCGGACGTTATCCTGTATTCCCCGCCCGCGAGATAAACCAGCGGGAAACCGGCAGGCACGGTGGCTTCGCTGTATTCCGACAAATCTATGGATATTGTCTTTCCCGAAGCGTCGAGTTTTGAGCCGCACACCACGTACAGCTTCATGTTTTCGCCGTTCACCGTCTGCGGCAGGGCCTTTTGGGCATACGGCAGCGCAAGCACGCCCAGCGAGCCTTCAACGGCATTGAACGAATCGCGCAGGTCGCTTGTGCCGATGCGCGACACAAACCACGCGGCGGGCAGGTTTGTCCCCGCAGAATCGTTTCCGAGGCTCGTGTAGCGGCGTTTTGAGGTTGTGGTAATCTTCATGCCGCTTTCGGCGTTCTGCAAAGCCCATTGCCTGTCTCCAACGAACAGCAGCCGGTATGCCACAGGCGTTTCGCTCATCCTGAGGTTGTCCCCCTCTTTTGCGGATGTGCCGAGATACCAGCCCGAGCCCGCATTCTGCACGGCATACAAGCCGTTGCCGAGGCTCACGAACCGCCATGCACTGCGCACCTTGCGGCTGTTGGCATCGGGAGTGCCGCCCCAGTAAACCTGCGAAGCCGGCGCGCTGCTGCTGGCATACAGGCATTCGCCCTTGGAGCTGCTTCCCGAAACGTTTGTTGTGTCCATGCTCGTGATGTTGTACCATATTTCATCCGCCGGCGGGTTTACGGCAGCTTCGGCATAGCTTTTCGCCTTTTGCAGCTCCGTTGCCAGCGAATCGACTTCCCTGCGCGTGAAGGCGTAGAACGGACGCCTTGCGATTGTCGCCGCATACTGCCTTTCAAGGGCGGAATACGCCTCCTGCGAGGTTTCCCCTATTTCACCGCCATAGGTGCTGCTCTTTAGGAAATGCTCCACCCCGGCGCACACACGCGACAGCCCCGTGGTGTCGGGCCAGACGGCGAGCAATGACTCATAAGCCCTGGCAAGAGTGTCTATGCCGGCTTTTGTTATTGAATGGATGTCAAGCAAGGTGTCCCGCGCCAAAAGCCGCGAAAGCCTGTCGATGTATGGTTTCAGCTCGTTGTTGAACGCCGGCGAAAGCGGGTCGGGGCTGCCGTCCTTAATAACAACAGAAGCGTACAGCTTCTCCTTTGCAAGACGTGCCACCGAATCGAGCGGGGATTTGAAATTCCTTATAAAATATCCGTCGGCGTTCACAAACCTCCAAGCCGCGCACGATGAAACGCCGCCTTCTCCGCCCGGGGTAACATATCCGCTTGACGAGCTGCCGCTCTCGCCGCTTTTCTGGTAATAGGGCGCGGCGTGGACGGTGTTTGAAATCGCGAACTGCCCGGCATGGTTGAGCGGCGTTACTATTTGTTTCGCGCCCACGGTGTCGGTGAGGCGTATTGTGGAGTTCGGATTGCTCAGCGCGCTTCGGTTTATATACTGCGAGGAGAACAAATTCTGCACTATCCTGCCGCCATCTGCGGAAGTTACCTTCCACACAAAATTCGGCTTGTCCTCGTCAAGTTCCTGCCAGTGCAGCATTTTCGAGCTTGCGGCAGTCTGGTCAAAAGCCATTGTCGTGCCCGAATATGCAGGGTTTGCGCTTACGATGAAATAGTAACCGTCTGACAGCGGCACAACAGGGGCGTTTCTGAGTGCCTCTGCGGCGTTGCGCAACTCCTCGGCCGCCGCATCATACTTGCTGTCATCAAGCTCGAGTGAGGCCTGGGAATAAGCGTTTCCGAACGCCGCCGCATAACGCGCCGCAACGGCGGAGTCAGCCACCATTCCGGGGTTTTTCCCATAGGCGTGGCTTTCGGCGAGCTTGCTGCGGTTGCATTCCTCCACCAAGCCGATGAGTTTCTGCCTTGCCGAAACCGTTTCGCTGCCGTCCTTGTGCCATATAAACCTGTAGTTGAACCTGCGGTTCGGGGCAGCGTCGCCGGCAGTCGCAAGCCCAATCGGCGAGTCGAAGTCCCTGGGGTTGTCAACCCATTTGAAATCGAACGTGAGGTCATTGCCCGAAAGTTTAAGGTCGTTCCGCGCCACTGCCACCACGAGCTTGTTGCCGCTTACAAGCAGCCGCGCTTCGGCAGTCTTATTCCACGACGAAACTTCCCCTTCGCAGCTCATCACAGACGACACATTGCCCTCAATGTTCTTGTTCACCACAAAATCGTAACCGTTCCAGCCTGTGGAGTGATTGTTGTCGGCATCGATGAAAAGTAGCATCCAGTTGCCGTTTTCGCAAGCCGTGAGGCCGTCCTGCGTTTCGGCGTAAAAATATATGCTGTCGCTGGTAACGGCAACCTTTGAGCGCACAATGTCGTTGCGTCCGAGGTTGTCGGTGTATTTCAGTCCGCCGTAGCCGCCGTATGAACGGTGGGTTATGTCGCCTTTCGTGTCGCGGTATTCTGTCTTTATTCCGTCCCACTCCGAAGCATCGGGCCGCCCCACGCCCTGCGGGGCGATGCCGTAGTTCTGCGGAATGGCGCGCGCACCCTTGTATTTGCGTATGTTCGCCGCCATCTGCATATAATAGTTGTCGGTGTACCTGCCTTTCACAGGGCCGATTGTGCGGTTGAACTCGGCGTTGTACTGGTCGATGAACCAGAAGCCGTTGTTGCTGCGGCGCATGAACGTGAGGTTGTCGCCGCTGTATTTTCCTGCGGTGTACTCGTTCCAGTCGTTGAGGTAGATAAAATCAGGGCTGACGCTCAAAGCCTCGTCCCAACGCTCCTGAAAGTAGATGCCGTAGCTTTCGGGATCGTCCACCGTCCCGCCCGCGCTTTTCACATACTGCGCAACGGGCATATCGTATTCGTCGAGTTCCGGCTCGCCTCCCTTGCGCGTCCAGCTTTTCCCGACCATCGAAGAGGGGTGCTGGGCGGGCGTAACGGCATATTCCTCATACCTCCCCTGATGCTTCGACACAAGGTCCTTTGCGCCGTAGGAGCCGAGGGTCTGCATTTCGTAGCCGAACGCCCAGTTGTCCTCCGTCCCCGCATAGCTCTTGCCGTTCCATTCCTTATAGCCCCACCACATGTTGCGCAGCGTGAAAAACTCCTTTATGTAGTCGGGATAGTCGGTGAGGTATTGCGAAGTGTAAAGCGGGTCGCCGTAGTGGGGGTGCTTGGGGTTGGTTGCGGCGTTGGCATCGTAAAGGTAGTTGCGCAGCTTGTGCCCGCTGCCGTTGGCGTCGTTGGCCGGCGTGGCGTTGTAGAGCAGCAGCGGCTTGCCGTACCAATAAAACCACAGGTCCTTGTACTTGCCTTTTGAATAGAAACGGTCGTAGATTTCCTGCACAACGTATATCGCCTCGCCGTTGAAGCTCCAGAAACAAATCTGCGGCACTTTGTTGCCGTCGGCCTTCATGTCGGTCAGCACCTTGCAAAGAGCCTCCCATTCGTCCCAGTACCTCACGGCGTTGGTAACGTCGAGGATCAGCACGTCAACGCCCGCATCGGCGAGCATCGACACATCGCGGCGTATCACGAACGGGTCGGCCGAGAGGAAATATCCCATTTCCGGCTCGCCCCAGTGGTAGGAGTTGTAATATTGCGGCTGCCACGCGGCATTGTCCTTGTCCCTGCGTGCCTCCGGGTCGCTCTCAAGCACCTTCGACACATCCGCGCCGTAGGGCGAGTGCATGCCCGCCACATTCGCTGTGTGCCACGTAACATAGAATATGCCCACGGTGTGCTGTCTGCCGAATTTATAGTCGCCCACGTCGGCGTTTCCGGGCATCACGCGCCCCGCGCCGTCAGTGGCAACCCACGTGTCGGGGTAAACATCCCAGCCGGGGGTTTCAGGAATTTCCGTCTGCGCCGAAACGCAGAGACACAACCCGGACAGAAATGCCGCCGAAAGAAGTTTTGCCTTGCTCATCATGTTTGCTTTTAGAGGAATACGTGCAAATTTAGTCATTGTTGGCAAACACTATGCGCTGCAAGCCTCCAAAAATTCACAAACAGGCGGAACACGGCATTGTTTTCAAGCTTTGAAGCAGTTTTTCCAAGCACCCCCAAAACTGCATCGGACATGGGAAAAACTATGTCCTATGTAGAAAAAATTATGTCTGATGTAGTTTTTCCTACATCAGACATAATTTTCGCCGTTCCAATATATTGAATTACAATATCTTACAATTTATTTTCAAAGCAGGGCATTTTTCTGTATTCCAAAGACTTACAGAATTTGGCGGCTATTCCCTGCTCCATATGAAACGGTAGTTGAAACGGCGGTTGGGGGCTGTGTCCCCGCCAAGAGCAAGCCCTATGGGCGACTTCATGTCTGCGGGGTTGTCGGCCCACTTGAAGTCGAAGGTTATCCTGTCGCCCTTCGCGCCTATCAGCTTGCGGGGGACGCTCACATAGTAGTCCTTGCCGTCAACGCGCGTCTCCACCTTTGCCACGGGCTTCCACGCCGCCGTGCTGTCGGGGGCGTTTCCGTTGTATTTCAAAAGCCATCCGTCGGAAACCATATAGTCGTATCCCGCCCAGCCTGTGCCGCTGTTTTTGTCGGCATCGATGAACAGCAGCATCCAGCCGGCAGGTTCGGGCTTGGTGAGGTTGCCGGCCGCCGACACGCGGAAAAGCACGTCCCTCTTGGTTACGCCAACCTTTGAAAGCACTATGTCGTTGCGTCCGAGTTCGTCCTTGTAGTGCAAGCCGGAGTAGCCGTCGAAATCGCGGTGGGCAATGTCGCCCTTGGTGTCGCGGTATTCGGTTTTCTCGTTGTCCCACGATGTGAAATAGCCGTGGTTTTCGGGAATGGCACGCACGCCCTTGTACTTGCGTATGTTCGCCGCCATCTGCATATAATAGTTGTCGGTGAAGCCACCCTTCATCGGGCCTATGGTGCGGTTGAACTCCTCGTTGTATTGGTCAACAAAGAAATAGTTGCTCCCCTTGCGGCGCATGAAGGTAACGGGCGGGTCCTGCATATACTTTCCCGCCGACCACTCGTTCCAGTCGTTAAGGTAGATGAACGGCGGGTCAATGCTCAGAGCCTCGTCCCAGCGGTCCTGGAAATATATGCCGTATGCCGTGGGGCGTTCCATCTTCTTGCCAAGCTCCGGCACGTATGTGGCAACCGGCAGGTCGTATTCGTTGAACTGCGGCTCGCCGGTGCTTGCCCGCCACGACTTGCCGATGAGCGACACGGGGTGCTGCGCGGGAGTTACGGATATTTCCTCAATCTGCCCGTTGTGGCGCGAGGCGCGTTCGCGCGGTGTGAGGTCGAGCACGGGCTTGTCGCCAAGGTCAAGGCCGAAAGTCCAGTTGCCCTCCTTGCCGATGAAGCGCTTGCCCGCCCACTTGTAGTAGCCCCACCACATGTTGCGCAGGCTGAAGAAGTCGAGAATGTATTTGGGATAGTACGAAATGCGCTCCTTTGTATATAGCGTGTCGCCGTAGTGAGGGTTGCCGGGGTTGGTGACGGCGTCTGCGTCATACAGGAAATTTGGCACGGGATTGGGATGGTAGCCGTTCGCATCGTGCGAGGGGTCGGCGTTGTAGAGCAAAAGCGGCTTGCCGTCGCGGCAGTACCACAAGTCCTTGTAGCGTCCGGGGCGGTAAACGCGCTCGAAAATCTCCTGTGCGCAGTATGTGGGAACCCCGTTGAACACCCAGAAACAGAACTTCGGCACTTTCTGGCCGCCGCTCTTCATCTCGTCAAGTATCTTGAACAATTGCTCCCACTCTTCCCAGTATCTCACACTGTTGGTTACGTCGAGAATAAGCACGTCAACGCCCGCGTCGGCAAGGGCGGAGACATCGTGGCGTATCACGTAGGGGTCGGCCGAGAGGAAATACCCCAATTCAGGCTCGCCCCAGTGATAGCCGCCGTAAGCCCCCCAGTTCTTGCTGCTGCCGTCAAGGCGCGTTGCGGGGTCTTTCTCGAGAATTTTGGTAACGTCCCCCATAAAAGGCGGATTGCCGGCGTGAAGCCCCTTGGTGTGCCAGGTTACGTAGAACATTCCCACGTCCCTTTTCTTGTCGGTTTTCTCCGCCCCTGCCTCCTTTTGCGTGGGCTGTATGCGCCCCGCGCCGTCTGTCCCCACCCACGTGTCGGGATATATGTCCCACGACAGGCTGTCCACGGTGTTCTGCGCCGCTGCCGGCAAAAGGGCGAACGAAACGGCTGCAAGCGCGGCGGTAAGTTTTATGTTCATGATTTTTTCGGTTTTTAGTAGGACTTGAATGCAAAAATATCGGTCGCACCGCAGAGGGCGCAACCGATATTCCTTTTATTTCATTGATGTTTTCCCACAGGTTACTTCGCAGCTTCGGGAGTGCCCATGGAATAAGAGGGCTGGCCTGTGAAATAGCCCTTGCCCTGCCATATTTTCTCAACCGGGGCCATGCGGCGCACGAAGTCGGCGTAGTTCTTGTTCTCGACTTTCGTCCAGCCGCATTCGGCGTAGGCCGCAAGGCGCGGGAAAGTCTGGAAGTAAACGCGGGCGTCTGTCGGAGTCCATTCGCCCCACATCTGGCAACCGAGACCGAGGATTCTGGAGTTCTGCTCGGGGGTCAGATCCTCGAAATAGGGGTTGAAGCTATAGGCGTGGTCGAGCGATATTGTGGGGTAGCCGTAATCGAGATAGGTGAACACGCGGTTTGAGTTCACAAGGCTGAAGCCTTTCTTTATGGCTTTCTTCGCAAGGTCGGTTGAGCCGTCCCAGAACTGCACCAGCGCACTGGGGTCAAGGCTTACGGCAGAGTTCTCACCGCGATTGGCCTCGCCATGCACGTTGTCGCCGGTGATTTCGTTCCAGCCGATAAGCTTCACGCCTTTCTTCTCAAGGAACTTCTGCAATCTGTTTATGGTGTAGAGCTGCATGTCGGGATAGGTGTGGAGACCGTGCTCCTCCATGAACTTCTTTATTCTTTCGTTCTTGGTCCAGCGTGAATAGTTTGCCTCATCGCCGCCGATGTGCACTATTTTCGAGGGGAAAAGTTTCACAACCTGGCTGAGGGTGGTTTCG
This sequence comes from uncultured Bacteroidaceae bacterium, assembly GCA_934364765.1. Taxonomy (GTDB): domain Bacteria; phylum Bacteroidota; class Bacteroidia; order Bacteroidales; family Bacteroidaceae; genus UBA6398. The sequence continues at coordinate 8,731 of CAKRMO010000006.1, forward strand.
ATGAATTTCCAGAATTCGGGGGCTGCAACATCGTAGATTGCGGGGTCGGTGTCGTTGTCCCCCTTGGCCAGAAGCTCGGGATAAACGTGCGTGGCGGCGTAGCAGTGTCCGGGAACCTCAATCTCGGGTATGACGCGCACGCCCCGCTCTGCGCAATATTTCACAACCTCCTTGATTTCCTCCTGAGTGTAGTAGGAGCGCTCACGGTCGGGATAGGCCTCCTTCCATTTCTCCGCGCCCTGGAAGAAATGCGAGTGGTCGCTCAGCGAACCCTCGCTCGTGAGCTTGGGATAGCCCTTGATCTCAATGCGCCAGCCCGTGTCGTCCACAAGATGCCAGTGGAATACGTTCATCTTGAGGCGCACCATCTCGTCCACCATGCGCTTCACCATTGCCGCGCCGTGGAAGTGGCGGCTCTCGTCGAGCATATAAGCCCTCCAGCCGAATTCGGGCCAGTCGGTAATGGTGCACACGTTTGCCGTGAAGCCGCCGCCCTCGTTCTTGAGCATCTGGCGAATGCTCTCGATTGCGTAGATTGCGCCGCTGCGGTCGTCGGCGGTAACGGCAACTGCGGGCTTCTTCTTGTCGCTCACCACGAGTTTGTAGCCCTCCTTGTGTCCCGCGCCCTTGCCCAGAGTTATGGCGATGTCGGCCTGTGCCGCGCTGTTCACAATTACAGGGGTCATGCCGGCCTCCTTGAGCTGTGCGCCAAGGTATGCGGCGCTTATTTTGGCTTTCTTGTCAATATAGACTTTCGGGCTTGCCGGCACCGAAGCCTTGCCGGCCTGAAGCCTCACCACCTGCGGCTGGGGCACAATGGTTATCTGTGCGGCAACATGGCTTGCCGGCAATGTAAGTAGCGTTGCGGCAAATCCCGCCGCGAGCATCTTGCTTATTGTTCTTTTCATATAAAGTGATATGTTAGTTTATTGTTTTCTTGGAAACGTATAGTTTGCTTGCACCTGCAAATATAGCAAATATATGTTTGTTTTGCACGGCATCCGCTTTCAAAATGGCTGCCGCACCATAAATTACGCGCCCCGGCGGACGTATTCCAAAGGATTTGCACCGTTCAGGGGTGCGGCGCTTTGGGAGGAGCAACGCCGCATTCACCCCTCCGTATGCCATAATCACCATTTCGCAAATGGTTATACCCACTTTAAGGTATTGCCGGCAGGGCGGCGGATGCCTACCTTTGCACCCGATAAATCGATGTTTCATAGCGGATGCGCCAGTTCCCATAGAAAAGGTGTCAGCTCCACGCCGCGAGGCGGTAAATCCGCGCTAAGATTTAATTGTTATGTATCTTGTTCGAAAAGGGAGGCGTCATGCAGCGTGAAAGCCATGATGCCTCTTCTTTTTTATGCCGTTTTGCATATAGGATTTCTGGTTTTTCCTGCGAAAAAGGCAAAAAAAATGGGGTACCGCCGTACCCCAATCTTGTTAACCTTAAATCTAATACTATGAAAAACACACGGCAAAGATACGCAGACACAAATTACCGGCAAACATTCCCGCAATAAATCGCACCTGTTTTTAGCTTTTTTATGATTACAGCACAGGAAAGCCCCTCCGCTTTAACAGAAATATACGCGAACATGGGACAATGGGCTTTCAAGATTCGGGCAGGATTGCGCGGTTTCACAATGATTTTACTGCACAATTCCGCTCACGCGCAAATTCACGCGGAAATTAATTTTTGACATAGGGAAAACTACGTCCGATGCAGGAAAAATTACATCAGACATAATTAAAACTACATCAGACCTTTTTCCGCCCCTCTCAAACCACTGAAAAACAATTTCTTACAGCAAATATTCTTTGTGCGCTTAATGCTTTGCAAACCAGTGCCTTACGCAAATCGGCGCGTTTTTGCATCTTACTCCGCAACACCCTGCCCGCACGGAATGCCGTTAAAGGCACAGGGCAACCACGTCTTTTTGGGTTTCACACCCCGAACTGAGGCAGAAATATGTAATTTTGCATCTGGAATGAATGCTTTGGCAAGGGAAATAAGACGGTTTTTCGTCAGGCTGCGGCGGTTTCGCAACCGCAACGGCTACGGCGTGCACTCCCCCTTTGCCTACGGATTCATAAAAGACGTGGTTTACGAACACTCGCGCTACTACGCCTACAAGGAACTGCGGAAACGCCGGCGCAAGCGCCGCAGCGGCGAGCACGGGCTGTCGCCGCGCGGCGACAGGCTGATGTTCCGCATAGCAAACTACTGCCACCCGGCGCAAGCCTCGCTTATAGGCGTGCGCTCCGCGCTGACGGCGGAATACGTGGCGGCGGGAAGCCGAAAAGCCAAAATATCCATTTACCCCGAAGCGAGCCAGATGCCGGCGCAGGCACAGGAGTTTGTTTACGCCGCGCCGGGGGCGGACTTTTTCACGGCGTTCCACATCACGGCGCAGTCGTGCGGCGACACCACCTTCTTCGCCGCCGCAGGAATACACGCCTCGCGGGAGGCGCAAGCCAAATGGAGGGAGATATGCGCAGACCCAAGGGCGGTGGTAACGTTCGACCTGCACGAAGTGGGGCTTGTGTTTTTCAACAAAAGGCTCAACAAGCAAAGCTACACCGTGAGCTTTTAGCCCACACGCAGGGGAACTTTGCAAGCCGCCGCCATTTAATTCTAAGAACTAACGCAATAGCGTGAATTTTTCCCTCATTTTTCTTGCTTATTCGGAATAACATTGTAATTTTGCGCCGTTTTCAAAATATAACGCCAAAAACTATGTATTGGACACTTGAATTAGCTTCAAAACTCGAAGATGCGCCATGGCCCGCCACCAAAGACGAGTTGATTGACTACGCCACACGATCGGGCGCCCCGTTGGAAGTTATCGAAAACCTTCAGGAACTGGAAGACGAAGGCGAAGTGTATGAAAACATCGAGGACGTGTGGCCCGACTACCCCACAAAAGAGGATTTCTTCTTCAACGAGGAGGAATACTGACCGCAGAAAGCCGGCACGCCCGGCATGAAACGCCAGATACAAGCGGCATGAGGATTTTGCTGTAATCCTCATGCCGCTTGTTCCGTATCTTGCTGCCCTAAAAACAAACTTTTTCTTTGCAAAAAAGACGCTGCGATGTTCTGATCAAACGCTGCATCTTTTGTCTTACTTCGTTCGATGCACGTTTTTACAACGACCAGTACACGCTCTTACAACGGACGTGGCAAGAGTGTTGAACGTCCGTTGTAAGACAACCTCACTCGCACTGGCGGATTTGGGGATTTGCAGTTTTGTCATGTTCAAAAAAAGCTGTCCCCCAAGCTGCATTTTGCCAATACCATACCGGCAGCTAACCGCACGCATGAAACACATCCCTATCACAGCAAAGCACGCCATATCCCGGCTTGGCGGCGTGCGGCCGGCGGAAAGTCAAATACGATTAAGGAAGCCGCAGGATTTTGGCGCGCTTTCCGCCAAGCTCGGCGGCTATTTCGGAAAACGAGGAATAATGGCTGCCGTAAACCGCATCGCAGTGCGACAGGGCGAACATATCCGCCGCAGCGGCAATCATCCCCCTAAAAGAAGAGCGCGAAAGCTCGGCATCGGAGGTTATCACCCTGCTGCCAAATTCGGAGACAAAGCGGCGTTTCACCCCATTGCTGTCGGTGGCGAGAAAGAAAATGGTTTCGGGGTGCGCATCCAGCTCCCTGCGGGCGGCTTCCTCAAACAGGCTGCAAGGGCTTTTGCTCACCGCCGGCGCGTTGTCTGTGGTGCGCACATGGAAACCCACCGTCCTGCCGCCAAAACGCCCTGTAAAGGCTTCCACGGCATCGTTGACAGCGGCGGAAGGCTTGAACAGGGATGACATTTCAAGCGCGTTGCCGAAAAACTCGTAGCAGGTGGAAATGTAAACGCTTTGGCTTGCGGCGGAAATGCGCAAAACCGTCTCCTTGTCCGACGCGCTGAAACCGTTGAGCTGCAAACCGTAAAAAAACTTGCGGGCCATCTGCGGCAAATGCAGGTTGAGCCTTGACGGAGGGGTGTCGAGCCATTCGGCGGGGCTGATGCGGAAATTACCCGAAGGCAGGCCCAGCTCCGCAAACACATCCTCAAAGCGGCAACGGCATTCGGCGTTTTCGGCAAAAGCCACACGCACATCCGCCCCCGCCTCAAGCGCAAGCGCGTAAGCCGAACGGATTACGCGCATACGGTTTCCCAGTCCGCCCATTGGCACAACAGTGAACCGCTTGGGGAGCTGCGGGGTCATTTCACCTTAACTTTGTCGAAACCCTCGCCGTAAACGCCGATAACCTTGCTCTGCGAAACAAAGGCGTTGGGGTCGGTATGTTTTATGATGCGGAAAATGTCCTTGCTCTCCCTGCGCCGCGCCAGCACAACGAGCACCTTCTGCTCCTGCTTGCTGTACCAGCCATGCCCGTCGAGCACGGTAACGCCACGGTGATAGTACTCTATTGCCGAGGCTATGCTCTCGTAATGGCGCGATATGATGAGGAACTGCACGCTCTGCCTCCCGGCATTGAGCACATAGTCGAGCGTGGTGTTGGTGATGATGAGCGTGCAATATCCGAAGAGAAGTTTCGTAAGATCGCCCACAGGGGTGAAAAGCGAAGAGGTTATGATTACGATGTCAAGCACTATCATAATCTGCCCTATCGTTATGTCGCGATACTTGTTTACTATCGCCGCTATGATGTCAGTCCCGCCTGTGCTGCCGCCTTGCAGGAACACAAGCCCGATGCCTATGCCCTCGAGCAAAGCCCCTATGACGCACG
>CAKRMO010000007.1 GCA_934364765.1 uncultured Bacteroidaceae bacterium
GTCCGATGCCGTGCTTGCCGTTGAGCGTCTTATGTTGTCCTCCACTATCGTGAACCCGTTGAGAACATCGGGCGACACGTTGAGGGCGAGCATGGCCAGCAGAACGATGTACATGAGGTTGATCATCTTCTGCCTTGGAGATACCGGTCTTCTTCTAATTCCCATTTTGCTGTGTTGGTTTCGCTGTTTGTGGCAAATGCCGGTTTTGCTGCGGCGTTATTCGGTTTCGCCGGCTGAAGATGCCGCTGCGGCGTTCTTCATGTTTACCGTGAGGGCTTTTATCATCCGGCTGTAAACGCCGTTGAGCTCCTCTATCTGCCTTGCCATTTTGCGGGTCTGCTCGTTTATCTGGTCTATTGTGCCTATCTGCGAGCTTATGTTCTTCAGTTGCAGTTCGTAAACCGTGTTGATGCCCGTAAGGGTGCGGTTGAGGTTTATCATCTCCTCGCTGTCGGTGGTCATCTTGCGGCTTTGCTCCTCCACCTTGGTGAGCACTTCTGTCAGCTCCTTCAGTTTGTCAACATAGTTCTGCGTAACGTCTCCGAGTTCGGGGTTTGCCGCGTTGCCGGCATCGGTAAGAACAGCCGCGCTGCCGTTCATCACAATTCCGCCGCCTTGTGCGGGCGCACTTGCCGCCGCCGCTGTCTGCGGGATTTCGCCGCCCGCCGTTTGCTGCCCTGCTGCGCCGCCTCCGCCGATTATTATTGTGGTGCCGCCTGTGCCTCCGGTTTCGGCCTGTTCTGCATTTTCATCTTCGGCTTCGGGACTTTCCTCAAGTTCGGGTGTTTCCCCGTCGGTGTCGAACGGACGGTCGAACGCCGAAAGGAAGAACACGATAACCTCCGTGCCCATACCGATGAAAAGCATTATGTCTGCGCCGAAAAGGTGGGTGAGCTTGAAGAGCGCACCGAGGATTACGATTGACGCGCCCCAGGAGTATGCGTAGTTCAGGAACGTCTGCCCAGGCACGCTGTCCATCCAGCGTTGCAGGCGCACTATTATGTTGAAGCTGTTTGCCTTCATGACTTATATTTTATTTCTTTTTGTCCTTGTTTGTCCCGGCTTCCGCCCCCGCCAGCGAGCGCACGCAGCGGAAGCCTATGTAGGAGCGGGGCTGGTTTTGGTATTCGAACGTCCTCCATGCCGAGCGTATCAGCGACTCGGGGTCTTTCCACGATCCTCCCCTCACAACTTTTTTCTTCAGGCGGTAGGGGTCTTCCTTGGCGGCGTTGTATTTCAGTTCGGGGTTGATGTCGCTCATGTTGCTAACGCCCGCCTCGGTGTATTCGGTGTTTGTCCATTCAGCCGCGTTGCCAGCCATGTCGAACAGGCCGTTGGAGTTTGCGCCATAGATGCCCACTTTCGAGGTTATGAGGTTGCCGTCTTCGGTGTAGTTGCCCCTGTCGGGCTTGAAGTTGGCGAAGAAGCAGCCCTTGTCGTTCTTTGTGCCGCCGTCTTTCCATGGGAACGGATTGCCCTCCTTGCCCCGGGCGGCGTATTCCCACTCTATCTCAGACGGCAGGCGGTAGCGCTGCACGTTTCTCGCCTCCGGGCCGAGTCCCCTCAGAAGGTATTCTGTCCTCCACGCACAGAAGGCGTTTGCCTGTTCCCATGTTACGCCCACCACGGGGTAGTCGTTGTATGAGGGCGAGGAGAAATATGTTTTGAGGTACACCTCGTTGTTGGCGTTGTGGAAGTCGTTCACCCAGCACGTGGTGTCGGGATACACGTTCACTATGTACGTGTTCAGGAAGTCGTACATGCTCGACAGCGGGCGCGTTATGGTCTGCCTCACTATGTTTCCGTCGTCGTCAACGTATGCGGTGTCTTTCGAAATCATGACAACCTCGTTGGGGTCTGCCGGATTGTCGGTGTCGAGCGAGCGTTCCTCGGGGTTCAGGCGGTATTTGCGCATGGCCGCCTTGGCGTAGTCGAAAATCTCGTAGCGGTAGTTAAGCTGCTTCGTGTCGAGCATTCGCGAGCCGTCTATGGGGTGGTAGGTGTAAACGCTCTCGATTGCGCGCTCCTCGTCCTCCGTCGGCTTGCGCCAGGGGATGGGCTTTTTCCAGTTGAGGTGGGGCGTTACGGGGTCGCCGTATTTGTCCTCCTCTATCTTGTAGGTTTCGTCGCCTCCGTAGCTCGGGTCGGCAAGACGCTCGCGGATTATGCTGTCGCGCACCCAGTAAACAAACTGCCTGTACATGGAGTTCGTAACTTCGGTCTGGTCCATCCAAAAGCCGTCAACCGAAATGTCCTTCTGCGGAATCACGTTCCCCCAAAGGCTGTCCTGCTCGGCAAGCCCCACTTTCAGGTATCCGCGTGGCACTTTCACCATTCCGTAGGGCGCAGGCTCTTCCGAGCGCACCCCGCGTTGTCCTGTTACTTCGCCCCCGTCGGTCATCATCTTCTTGCTGCTGAAGCACGAGGCGAGCGTCAGGCACAGGATGAAGGCTGTGAAGGCATAAGCTATTTGTTTCATGTTCTGATGTTGTTTCTATGTTTACAGATAGCGCACGCTTTTGTGGCGGTTGCGCCCTTTTTTATACAGGTTCAAGTCGAGGCGGTATTGCAGCACAATCTCGTGCGCACCGCTTTTCAGGTCGGGCATCGAGGTGTATGCCTCGTAGGAGTAGCTGACGGTTATTCCGTGGAAAAGCCCCCCGATGAACGCGGCGGCGGAGTGCTGCGGGCTGTAGGTCGCTCCCGCAAAGAGCTTTTTCTTGTCGTCGTGCAGCTCCACGCGCCCGCTTATGTCCGCCCTGAAGTCGCCCCCGTCATACATGCAGAGCACGGCGGGGTGTATTGTAATTAACGGATTTCGCAGCTTGATATTGTATCCGGCGGTGAAATAATAGGTGGGATCGATTTTCAGCTCGTTGGTCTCGCCCAGCATCACGGTGGGCGACAGTATGTGAGCCATCGACGCCCCCGCATACCAGTTTTTGTGGCGGTAGAAAAGCCCCGCGCTCATGTCAACCTTCGAACCTGTAACCTTTGATGTGGGTATAGCGGGGTCGTTTGAGGTTTCCAGATCGGCCTTCGTGCCGTCAAACTCCTCGGAAAGCAAATCGGCCTGTGCGCCGATGCTCAGCCGCCCGCCAAAAAGCTTTTCGATGTGGAACGCATATTGCGCCGAGAATTTTTTGTGCGAGAAAAGTCCGAGCTCGTCGTTTTGGAACAAAAGCCCCACGCCGTTGCGCTTTTTCAGGACGATGAACGGCATGTCGGCCGAGGCGTACATCGTTTTGGGGGCGTTGCGGAAGCCGGTCATCTGCATGGAGTACGCCCCGGTTATGTTGAGCGCGTCCTCGTTTCCGGCGGCGGCGGGGTTGAACGACGTTTCCATCATCCAGAAATGGGTGTATTCCGGGTCATACTGCCCCCTCACGGCGCAGCACGCCGCAAAGAGCGTAAATAATATGAGCAGACTTTTGCGCATAACTCATTTCTATAACTGACAATGTTGCCTGTTATTGTATGGTATGGCAAATAAAAACATAGGTTCGGAACAGGAAATCAGAAAAAGGCAGTTTTGTCCCGCATTCCCCACGGCATATCCCTTTGGCTTGTTGCCAGAGAAACTGCAAACATCGCTAAAGTTGTATAACGTGCTGAGTTTCAAAGAAATGTATGTATAAAAGAAATCTACTATAACGAGTTGTTTTTCAGGAGCTTGTAAGAGGCGAAAAAAGGTCTGATGTAATTTGAATTATATCTGATATAATTTTTCCTACGTCCTATGTAGTTTTTCCTGCGTCTGATGTAGTTTTCCGGGGTTGAGGTACAGATGAGCGATTATGGTTTTGCGGAAATTATATGAACGGTGTATGTTGTTTTTTGATTGCAACGGTATATATGCAGGGGCGTATGGCATACGCCCTGTATGCCACAGCATGAACCGCATTGCAAGCCAACGCCACAATATTGCAAAAGCGGCGCAATTCGGGCGTATGCAATACGCCCCTACGGAGGCGCAATTCGTTGATTAATCGGATGTTGAAAAGCGTGTTCGCAAACCGCAAAATCCTGTTCCTACATATAAGTTCCCATATCCCAACTCATGTGGGAACTGACAAACGCCAATCCCTCCAAATCGTACAGGTATAAATTAAGGTATGCCGTAAGTTTTTCGGCATACCTTAACCTTATTTTGCCACAGGGAAGTTTGCACCCACAGCGGCTTTCCGCTTGAAGCCGGCGCAATCCCCCTGCCCGAAAAAGCCTCCTTACGGAGCGGAAATGTTTATCTTCAAAACCGCCGAAAGCGTGCCGATGCCCTTGGGGGCATAGTCGCCGTGGTTGCCAAGAAGAATTTTGTAGCTTCCCCTGACGCCGACTGCCACGACAGGGCTGATGCCGTACTCCGCCGACAACTGCACCGGGATATAAGCGGAATTGAACTTATGGCGCGTGTTCTCGGCGTTCATCCAAGTGTTTATCGTTTCCTTGTATTCCCCGCTCCAACGCTCGTGCCCCAGCAGAATGGCGTAGGTGTTGCCCTTGGCGAAAAGCCAGCCGAAGCCGGTTCCCGCATAAAGGCCGAAACGCTTGCAGGGACAGTTCTCCCAAAGTTTCAGCACGTTGTATTCCATTGTCAGATCAACGGCATGGTAGCGCGTCCACATCTTTGAATACGCCAGACCGCCATACTGTTCGGACAGTTCCCCTTCGCCGCCCGAAGCCTCCAAAGGCTGGAACTCGGAGAACCGCTGCTCGCGGGCGTATTTTGAGAAGTCATAGTTCACTCCCAGACGAAGCCAAGGGCGGATGCTGAACGAAGCCCCCGCGCCTATCCCGGCGAACACATTCATGCCCGGCGCGGCATCCTTGCCCGACATTCCAACTCCATGCACCATAGTCGCGCCCTCCTCCACATAGAAGCTCCATACAGGGGGGCGGTGCGGTTTGCATTCCCGCTCCTGCGCCGCGACGCCGGTGAACAGCGCGGAACATAGCGCAAATGATATTACAGTCAAAAACCTTTTCATGGCGAACAAACGGTTTAATTGTCTTCGACTATCATAATTTCCCGGGAATGATCGTCGGGAGCATTCTTAAGAAGTTCCAAATCAGGGAAGCCCCAAATCCCGCTTGCGGCTTTCACCGCCTCGGACCAACATTCATACTCAATATAGTCCGTTTTTTGCGTGAATTTGTCTTTCTCGCCCATGGACTCCACTTTGAGTTTCTTGCCGGCGGCCCTGCTGCCTATCTCCACTTGGAAAACATAGTAACAGCTCCTGTGCACCTTTTTCAGGTAATAGCATGAATGCCCTGCCTTGCTGACTGTCCTGGGATTGTTGCTCCCGGTATGGAAGTCTGCCGCAAGAATTATCTCACTCGAATTCTGTATGGCGCGCAGTATTCCCCCCTCCTCATAAAGAGGACCGCAGAAACTTGAAGGCTCATAGCCGGAGATAGGATATTTACCCGAGGACGGTTTCCACCAGAATTTGTACTTCGTCCGCAAAGAGAGGGGAACCAAGTCCTTTAGCATTCTCACCATATCGTAGTTCTGATGATTGGCATTCCAGAAAGCGTCATCCACCAGCAGGTAATCGTCTCCCACCTCCACCAGTTCGTCTTTCGTGAACGAGTAGGACGAGATGCTGTTGAGGGCTTTCAAAATCAGTTCCTGCTTGGCGTTGATGTCCACCACGCCCTGCTCAATTGCCTGCTTGATGGCTTCCAGTTTCAAAGCCAGACTGGAAGACGAAGAACTTATCGCCTCGCTTATGGCCTCAAGCTTTTCGTTGGCTGTTCCTGCGGTGGAGTTCAAAGCGTCAATCGCCGCCTTCACGAGGGCAAGCGTGCTGTCATCGCCCACAAGCCCGGCGTCAACCACCCCTTTTATCAGGGCAAGCTTTTCGGAAAGTTTCGCCGTCTGCGAGACTATCACATCGTTTATCGCCACGAGTTTCTCCTCAAGCGAGCCTTTAAGAGACTCTACCGCAGCCTTCACCAATTCCGTAGCCGCAGCGTTCTTGTCGAAGCCTTTCTCCGCCGTTTCGGCAATAATGGCAAGGGCTTTTTCTATCAATTCCATTTTGGAGCTGAGGGCTGTTGACTGCGCCTCAACGGCACTTTTCACGGCGTCGAGCTTTTCTGCCGTTGTGGTGTTGGCTGCCTTTATGTTGTCGATAAGCTTGTTGGTCAGTTCCTCATACTTGAGAACTCCGTTATCATAGGCAGCTATCATCAGCCCAAATTTCTCGGAAAGAGTCAGGGTCTGGTTCTCGAGAGCCTCCTCCAAGAGAGACATCTTTTCTGAAAGGGTCAATGTCTGTTTCTTCATGGCATCCTCCACAAGGTCCAGTTTTTGGGAAATCGTCAAAGTCTGGTCGCGGAGGGCGGCAACAACCTCACTGTAGTCGTTTGTGATGGTTGTGGTCTGCTGGAATCTGATTTCGGGAGAGTCATACTCGCACGAAACTACCGCAGCAAGTGCCGCGCAGATGGTCAGGTTTACAAGAAATCTTTTCATAGAATCTGTCGTTAAAGGCAGTAGCCTGGTTATAATTAAAGTTAGTTATTGGTTACACACTCATGTTCGCATCGCCAACCCTTATAACAGGCTTGCACGGCGCAACGCCCTGCAAATATACAAATTTTTTAATTAAAGACACGCAATAAAGCCCTACTATCCACATATTTATTTTGCATTCAAGTTCACTGCGAAACTGCAAAACCTGTCAAAAAATGCGCAAGACTTTGAGTTTCAAGAGAATAACTGCAAAAGAATAGTCCGTTGCAACGTTTTGTTTTTCAGATGTTTGCAAGCGGCAAAAAAAGGTCTGATGTAGTTTGAATTATATCAGACATAATTTTTTCCATGTCCCATGTAGTTTTTCCTGTATCGGACATAGTTTTTCCTATGTCAAATGTGGTTTTTTCTGAAGAAATTGGGGGTTAGTTTACGAGGCGGAAGTTTTGCCATTTGCGGCTGCGGTAGCGCATGAGGAATATTGCGCCTTTTGCAATCCAGTCGCCGAACATTCCGAGCCATATTCCCACAACGCCCATTCCGAGGCATACGCCCAGAATGTAGGAGAAGCCCACGCGGCAGAGCAGCATGCAGCTCACGCTCACTATCATGGGGAAGCGCGTGTCGCCGGCGGCGCGGAATGTGGCGGGAAGGGCGTAGCTTGCGGGCCACACTGCCACCGTGAAGGCGGCGTGGAGCATCACGATGCGCTCCGTGAGGCGCGTGGCTTCGGGCGAAAGGCTGTAGAGGTGCATTATGAGGGGGAGGAGCGCCGTTACAATAAGGCAGCTTGCGAGATGGAGAATGTATATGCCGCCGGCAATCCTGTTGTTGTAGTGTTCGGCTTTTCTGTAGTCCCCCGCCCCCACGCAGCGCGACACTACTACTGTAATTCCTGTTACGGCTGCCATTCCCGGGAGCACTTGGAATAGGACGATAGCCTGTGCCACGGCGTTTGCGGCTATGGATGCCGTTCCGAACGACGCAACCATTATCAGCACCAACACCCTGCCGAGATAGAACATTCCGTTTTCAAAGCTGTAGGGTATTCCCAGGCGTATTATCCTGCGGGCGGCGGGGATGTCGGGGCGCAGCGTGGCGCGAAATTCCCTGCGCGGCGTTTGGCGAAGGAGCATTGCGGTTATCAGGGCGGCGGAGAACACACGCGCACACAAGGTGGAGATTGCCACGCCTTGCGTTTCCATATTCATTATATATATGGTGAATGCGTTTCCCGCCACATTGAGCAAGTTGGCGGCAATCATTATCCGCAGCGGCAGGGCTGTGTTGCCGTGTGCGCGGAACACGGCCGAGGCGGCGCTGTATATGCCGAGAAAGGGCAGGGATAAGGCAGTGATGCGGAAGTACACCGAGGCGTGGCGGCGCACTTCGGGGGCGAGGTTGCCGAAGAGGCTGTTGACTATAAGCGGCTGCAGGGCGAGGGCTATGGCGCACAGCGCCAGCCCGGAGGCGGCGAGCAGCAGCATTGTCTGCATGGCCGCGCCCGAACTCTCCCTATGCTGCGAGTTGCCCAAATGCTGCCCCACAACCACGCCGCCGCCCACCGCCAGCGCTGTGAGGAGGCTGTTGAAAAAGGAGATTACGAAGTCCATGAGCGACACGCCCGACACGGCAGCCTCGCCCACGCTCGAAACCATCATGGAGTCGAACACGCCCACGGTGTAGTGGAGCGCCAGTTCGCCCGCAATGGGGAGGAACAGCAGCAGCAAAGCCTTGTCTGAGAAATTAGTGTCGCCCTTTATGGTCATTGCGGTTCGCCTTAAAACGGACGCGCCGGAAAATGCGATTGATTTCCGGCGCGGCGTGTTCGTGAACGGCTTGTTATTTCAGGAAATCGGTGAAATACCGCGTTATGCGCTCGTGAAGATGTATCATGTCCCTGCCCATCATGTTGTGTCCCTGGTTGGGATATGTGAAGTAATCAAGCTGAACTCCCGCATCCTCGCAAGCACGCAGGAATGCGAAGCTGTGCTGCGGCACGCAGGTGGGGTCGTTGTAGCCGTTGATTATTTGCAGACGGCCTTTGAGGTTCTTGGCCTTCAGCAGCAGGTTGCTGCCCTTGTATCCTTTGGGGTTTGTCTGCGGGGTGTCCATGTAACGTTCGCCGTACATCACCTCGTAATACTTCCAGTCGATGACAGGTCCGCCGGCAACTCCCACCTTGAACACGTCGGGGTAGGTGCACATGAGGTTTGTTGTCATGAATCCGCCGTAGCTCCAGCCGTGAACCCCGAGCTTGCCGCCGTCAACGTAGGGCAGCGATTTCAGGAACTCAACGCCTTTCATCTGGTCTTTCATCTCCTCGTCGCCAAGGTGGCGGAAAGTTACGCTCTCAAACTCGAAGCCCCGGTTTTCGGAGCCCCGGTTGTCGAGCACGAAGATTACGTAGCCCTTTTGCGCCATGTAGGCCTCCCAGCCGCGCAGGCCGTAGAAATGGTTTCCGTATATGTTGTGCGCGTGCGGGCCTCCGTAAACGTAAACCACGGCGGGGTATTTTTTTGCCGGGTCGAAGTTTACGGGCTTTACCAGCCGGTAGTAAAGGTCTGTGGCGCCGTCGGCCGCCTTTATGGTGCCGCTTGAAATCTGCGGCATGTTGAATTGCTCCTCCCACGGATGCTTTTCGAGAGTTTCAAGTTCGGTGCGCACGGCAGTGGAAGTGTTTGCCACGCAGATGTATCTTGCAAGTCTCGGTGAAGCACCGCGATCGAAGACAAACTTGCCCGATGCCGAGAGTTGCGCACTGTGAACGCCCTCGCCGTCGTCAAGGGCTGTGCGTTTCCTGTTTTCGCCCACGGCGTAAACGTTCTCCTGAATGGGGTTTGCCTCGTTCGAGGTGTAAACAACGCTTTTTGCCGCGAGGTTGAAGCCGAGAAATTCCTGGACCTCAAACTTGCCTTTTGTGAGCTGTGTTGTTGTTTTGCCGCCAAGGTCGTGGATGTAGAAATGGTTGTACCCGTCGCGGCGGCTTTGGAACAGGAATTTGCCGCTGTCCCACGGCAGGAACACGAGCGGGTGTTGCGGCTCCACGTATTTGTCGTTGCGCTCCTCGAATATTATGTCCTTTTTTTCGCCCGATGCTGCGTCATATGAAATGAGCTGCATGTGGTTTTGGTCGCGGTTGAGCTCGAAAATGTAGATGGTCTTGTCGTCGGGCGACCAGCTTATGTTGGTGAAATACCTGTCGGTGGGGTCGGCGGTCTTCAGGTAAACGGTTTTGCCGCCGGCAACGTCAAACACGCCTACATACACCTTGTGGCTCGTCTCTCCCGCCATGGGGTATTTGTCCGGCTCAACCTTTGCAATGCGCGACACTCCCGCGCTGTCCTTGCTGTTGTCGGCGCAAATGGGGGTGATGTTGACCTGCGGATAGTCGGTAACCATGCTCTGGTCCATTTTGTAGAACGCGAGCTTTGTGCCGGCGGGGCTCCAGAATGTGCCTTTGCGTATTCCGAACTCGTCGCGGTGGACGCTTTGTCCGTAAACAAGGTTGCGCGAGCCGTCGCGGGAAATTTGCAGCTTCTTTCCCTCCGGGGTGATTACATACAGATTGCGGTTGCTTACGTATGCCTCGTTGCCGCTCTTAAGGTTGAGGTCGCGGCTGCTTGCCCCGGCGGGGATTTCGCGGCTTGCCACTACTTTTTTTGCCTTCCAGTCTATGAGGTAAACCTTGCGCGCCGCCTCTATGAGCACTTCTGTTTTTTTGCCGTCGGGGAATTTGGCGTTTTGCAGGCTGTATGGCTTTGCGTCAGGGTCGATGCCCTTGCAGGCGTTAAGGCTTTCGAGCGTGAAGAGTACGGTCTCTTTTGTCTTTCTTCCCTTTTCGTCCGTGAGCAGTTTGCAGTTGTCCACGCCCTGCCTCACGAGTTTGTCGCCCCACCATGTTGCCGAAAAAGTTTTTGGCTGATAGTTCCAATAAGAGTCGCCTCCCCAAAGAAGGTTTTCAAGGGTGAACGATTTTTTCTGCGCCATGGTTGCCGGGGTTGTCATAAGGCAGATGAGCGGGATTGCCAGTAATATTTTCCTTAATGTCATGTCTGTTGTTTTAAGCCTTGGAAAAGGTTTTCAGTCCCTGAACCCTTTTCTGTCTCCTCCTTTTCTGAAGCCTCCGTCGCGCTTTCCACGGAAACCTCCGCGCCCTCCATCGCGCCCGGAGTCTTTGCGGTCGCGGGGGAAAGGCTTGCGGTCGTCGCGGCTGCGCGAAAATCCGCCACGGCTGTCGTCGTGCCCGAACCTGTTTCCGCCCCCGCCGTATGGTTTGCGGTCTCCGCGCTGGAATGGGCGGCGTTCCCTGTCGCCACTGCGGCTTTCGCGGCGTTCGCCATAAGGCTGCCTGCGTTCCTTGCGGCGGTTGTTCTCCTCAAACTCGCGGTGCTTTCTCACCACATAGTCGGGAATGTCGCCGTAGTCCTCCTCTTCGTCCTCGCCAATGCGCTTTTTGAAGTCGCGGTGGAGCTTGAACCTGTGGGGGTCGGCCATTTCGCGGCGTTCACGGTCGGTTTTTATGTCGTTGCCGTCCTTGCGGAACTTGTCGAGCTTGCCGTCGAAAATCTGGTATTTCTGGAACTGGCAGTCGAGCGAGCCGTTGAAAAGGGGTATCTTTATGCTCGGTTTCAGGCCGATGCTTTGGAAAAGCTCCTCGTGGTTGCAGATAATCCATGCCTCGTTGCCCACAAACTGGTGCTTCAGCCTTTCGCCTATCGCCTTGTATAGCAGCGGCAGTGCCGAGTCGCTCTTTATCCTCACGCCGTATGGCGGGTTCATCACCATTATGGCTTTTTCGGCTGGCTGCCTGAAGTCGCGGAAGTCGCGGCGGTCAACCACGAAGTCCTCGTCAAGCTGGGCGGCTATCACGTTTTCCCTTGTTGCCTTCACGGCGTTTGCGTCTATGTCGTAGGCGTATATCCTGTGGTCGAACGGAACTTCCTGCGCCTCGCACTCCTCCTTTATTTCATTGAAGAGGCTTTCGCTGTAGTCGGGCCATTTCTGGAATGCGAACTCCTTGCGGAATTTTCCCGGGGCCACGTTCTTGGCTATAAGCCCTGCCTCGATGGGAATTGTGCCCGAGCCGCACATGGGGTCGATGAAGTCGCATTCCCCGCTCCAGCCCGTGAGCTTTATAAGCCCGGCGGCGAGCACCTCGTTTATGGGCGCGTCAACGCTCGCCTTGCGGTATCCGCGCTTGTGCAGGCTCTCGCCCGAGGAGTCGAGCGAAAGGGTGCAGTCGTCATCGGATATGTGTATGTGGAAGCGTATGTCGGGGTTTGAGACGCTGATGTTGGGACGCTGCCCGCAGTTTTCGCGGAAATAGTCAACGATTGCGTCCTTCACCTTGTAGGCCACAAACTTCGAGTAGCTGAAGTTTTCGGAGTAAACCACCGCGTCAACGGCGAAAGTTGTCTTGAGGTCGAGAATGTTCTTCCATTCGTAGTTCCTCACTGTGTTGTAAACCTCGTCGGCCGTTGTCGCGCTGAAGTGCTTCAGCGGCTTGAGTATGCGTATGGCAGTGCGCAGCGTGTAGTTTGCACGGTACATCATTGCGGTGTCCCCGGTGAAGTAAACCACGCGCCGTCCCTTCTTTATGTTTTGCGCGCCTGCTTCGGCAAGCTCCTGTACCAAGAGGTCCTCCATTCCCTGGAAAGTCTTGGCGATGAGTTCGAATTCCTGTTCCATTAAAATTATTTCAGAGTGGTGTGTTTCTTTTGTGAGATGTGCGCCCCCGCCGGCACGTCATCGGTAATCCAGATGTTCCCGCCTATCACCGCGCCCTTGCCAATCCTTATCCTTCCCAGAATGGTGGCGTTGGAATACACAATCACGTTGTCTTCCAGAATGGGGTGGCGCGGTATGCGCTTTATGGGGTTGCCCTCCGCGTCGAGCGGGAAGCTCCGCGCCCCGAGCGTAACGCCCTGGTAGAGCTTCACGTTGTCGCCTATCACGCACGTTGCGCCTATCACGACGCCCGTGCCGTGGTCTATCATGAACCCCCTGCCTATCTGCGCCCCCGGGTGTATGTCTATCCCGGTTTCGCTGTGGGCCATTTCGGTGAGTATCCTCGGCAGCAGCGGCACGCCTATCTCGTAGAGTGCGTGGGCCACGCGGTAGTTCGACAGGGCCTTGATAACTGGGTAGCAGCTTATGACCTCGGCATAGCTCTCTGCGGCGGGGTCGCCCAGAAAGGCGGCCTCAACGTCGGTGGCGAGCGTCTCGCGTATTCCGGGCAGCCTTTCTATTAGCTTTGCCGTCATCTCCGTGGCGCAGCGGTCAATGTCGTCAAGACAGCGGCTGCACAGCCCGTCGTCCGAGAAGCACAGGGCCGCCTCCACCTGGCGGTAGAGAAGGTCGAAAAGCCGCTCCACGTTCACGCCGATGGTGTAGAGCATGGTCTCGGCGTTTACGGTGGACTTGCCGTAGTAGCCCGGAAAGAGCACGGCGCGGCAAAGGTCAACGACTTCCGAAAGCACCTGCCCGGAGGGTATTGCGTCGCAATGACGGTGGCGGTGGTAAAGTTTCTTTATCGTCGAGGTCTGCGACAGCCTGTCGGTGGTCTCTGTCAGAAGCCGGGTTATTTCGCTGGAGTTCATCAATTAAGTTGTAAAACTTTTATTGCAAGTTTGTGCAAAGTTAATTCAACTGCGCGAAACCCAAGGCATTTCGCTGCGGAATTTTTGAAAGTTCGGGCGAAAACCGCCGCGATTGCCATAAGCGGCTGATTGGCAAAGAATTAGCCTGTTATTGAAATCTTTTTACAAGTTGTTGTTTTTCAGACGCTTGCAATGGCGGAAAAAAGGTCTGATGT
>CAKRMO010000008.1 GCA_934364765.1 uncultured Bacteroidaceae bacterium
ATTTTCGTGGCATTTGGAAAAGAGTAATCAATTTGCGTATTGCGCCATTTGCAGGGGCGTATTGCATACGCCCTGTACGCCACCGCCAAAAACGCACCGCAAACCAACGCCACAACATTGCAAATCGGCGCATTCATCTGAGAAGGTTTCTCACAGAGGGGCTTTCGTGAAAAGCCTTCTGCAAGAAACCTTTGTTTGTGCGGCCGCGTCTTGTGTTTTATGCTGCAGTATGCCGGTACTATACTTTCAGGAAAATCTTCCTGCGGTAGAGAATGTAGAGGAACAGCCAGCAGGTGGCAATCCACGACAGTTCCTCCGCCACCTGGCGCAGGCTTTCGGGGGCGAGGTCAATGCAGCCGTCAAACAGCTTGTGCTGTATTCCGTCGAGAAGGTTGAACCGCTGCGCCATGTATATTGTTATGGAGTTGAGGCCTATCACCACGAAGAACTTTGCCCATTTTCTCCAGCCCCTCACGTCTATTATGTAGTAGAAGAGAGAGAACATTATGAGCGAATAGCCCGCCACGGCGCAGGTGAACGAGCTTGACCACAGGGCTTTGTTTATGGGGAACACGAAGCTCCACAGCCAGCCGAGAAAGGCGAGGAGTATTCCTGCGGCGAGCAGTCCCAGGGCTTTCTTGCCGCCTGACGTGTTTTCCTTTCTCACCCAGCATCCGCCCAGCATTCCCATCAGGGCCGTGGCGATGGCGGGGACGGTGGACAGCAGCCCTTCGGGGTCGTAGTTGCCGTCGTAGGAGTGTGCGCCGAGTATCACCTTGTCGAGATAGCAGGCTATTGAGCCTTCCTTGCTGAAGATGCCGGCGCCGGCGGGAGCGTCGGGCGCGGGGATGAAGCCCATTATGAGCCAGTAGCCGACGAGTGTCGCCGCTATGATTATGGTGCATGTCCTGTTGCTCTTTACGGTGGTGAAGATTAGGGCGGCGAACATCCACGCGAAGCCTATGCGCGACAGCACGCTGCAAAGGCGGAGGGTGGAGAAGTGGAAGCCGAGCAGGCCGTTGTAGAACAGTCCGAGGACGGCGAGCGTCAGTCCGCGCCTTACAATCTTTATATATATGGCGTGTTTTGATTTCCCTTTCTCAATCTGGTTTTCCAGCGAGAAAGGCCATGTTACCCCCGCAATGAAGAGGAACAGCGGGAAAATGGTGTCGTGGTGTTTAAGCCCCTCCCACTGTGCGTGGCTCATCTGGCCGCCGATGAAGTTCCACACGGGCGAGTCGGGAAAAAGTGCGGCAATGGCCGCCAGCAGCGAAGCCCCTCCCATGATGAAAATCATGTCAAAGCCCCTCAGTGCGTCAAGTGATTCCAGTCGTTTCATGATATTTTTAATTTTTTGTTGTAAGTATAAGCGTTTTCGGAGTGCTGCCTTAGGAGCTTGGCTCTGCCTTTTCGGATGCCTGGCGGTATATCCTGACCATATAGTATGCAAAGTGCGACGCTCCCATTGCGAAGGCGATTATCAGCAGAGCCTTGCCCGAACTCCAGCCTGCGGTCTGCTGGTGCCAAAGCCCTGTTATGAAGCAAAGCACCGAAAGCCCCAGCCCTAGACCGTTGAGCACGGAGTTGCCGCTGCGCAGTTTCACGCCTTCCTCAAGCTTGCTGTGGCGTATGCCGTAGGCTGCATAGATGTCGAGGCCTATTATCATCCAAATCACGAGGCGTATCCATGTGTCGGCGGGCAGGAAAATCATCAGCCCGAGGCAGGTGAGTATTCCGAGAATGGGTATGAGCGGCACGAGGGGGACTTTGAACGCCCTTTCAACGCCCGGCATCGTCTTGCGGAGTATTATTACAGCCGCGCACACGAGCGTGAACGCCAGCAGCGTGCCTATGCTTGTCATTTCTCCAGCCACTTCGGCGGGGACGATAGAGGCGAGGGCCGCCACGAACACCATGAAAAGAATGTTGCTGTGGGCGGGGGTGCGGTATTTGGGGCTGATTTTCGAGAAGAACGGCGGCAGCAGCCCGTCGCGGCTCATGCTGAGGAACACGCGGCTTTGCGCCATGAGCGTAACCATTATCACGGAGCAGTAGCCTATTAGTATTGCAAGCGTGATTGCGGCGTTAAGCCAGGGGTATGCGGGATGTACCGCGCCGGAGGCGTCGGCCGCGCCCATGTGCTGTATGGCCACAGCCACGGGTGCGATGCCTTCCAGACCGCCGAACTCCTTGTAGTTCGCAACTCCCGTCATCACATACCCGAAGGCTATGTAGAGTATCGTTACCACGAGCAGCGAGCACAGTATGCCTATGGGCATATCGCGGCGCGGGTTCTTGGACTCCTGGGCTGCGGTGCTCACGGCGTCGAAACCGAGGAAGGCGAACGAGACGACCGCCGCCCCGCGCAAAACGCCCGACACGCCGAACTCGCCGAGCTTTCCTGTGTTGGCTGGGACAAACGGCTGGAAATTTTCCGCGTTCACATATCTCCAGCCGAGTATCACAAAGATTGCTATTACCGATATTTTAAGTATTACGATAATTGTGTTCACTATGGAGCTTCCCTCTATGCCGCGTATAAGGAATATGCTCATCACCACAACTATCCCCGCCGCCGGAAGGTTTACTATGCCGCCGTCCCAAGGGCAGGCGCACAGCTCCGGGGGCAGGCAAATGCCAATGTGTTGCAGGAAAACGTTGAAATAGCGGCTCCAGCTTATGCTTACGGTGGTTGCCGCCACGGTGTATTCCAACACCAAGTCCCAGCCGATAATCCAGGCGATAAGTTCGCCCATTGTGGCGTAGGAGTAAGTGTACGCGCTGCCGGAGACCGGTATTATGGACGCAAACTCCGAGTAGCACAGGGCGGCGAAGCAGCAGCCGATTGATGCGAGGATGAACGAAAGAATTATTCCGGGGCCTGTATAGTTAGCCGCCACCGTCCCCGTTATCGAGAAAAGCCCCGCGCCCACTATTACGCCAATCCCGAACGCCACGAGGCTCACCGGCCCCAGAACGCGCTTCAATGTCTTGCTTCCCGTCTCCGATGCCTCGGCGTAAAGCATTTCGAATGGTTTGCGAACAAACAGTCCCATTTCCTTCTGTTGCTAATCTTCCGGTTGTTATATTTGCGCAAAGTTATGAAAAAATGCCCGAACCTATGCCCGGATGAAGCTGCGGCGTGCGCAAAAAGCGTCATGTTTTTGCGTGAACGGAATAATTTGCTTACCTTTGCAGGTGTGCATGGAATATTGCGCCCTGTTGTCTCTATAGTTCAATGGATAGAACAGCAGTTTCCTAAACTGCTGATCCGGGTTCGATTCCCGGTGGAGATACTTTTAACGGAAATGAAAATACACGAAAAAGAGGGCAAATGTATGCAAAACGCTTGTTTCCAGCGGTTTTACAAAAAACGCTGGTTGTAGTTGTTTGCATTCCTTTGCACCCTTTTTTCCAATTAGTACACTTTTAGTACACTTTCCCTCCCTCTTTGTAAGAAAGCTGCATTTGATGCGGGAAAAACTATGTCCGATACAGGAAAAACTACATAGGACATAGAAAAAATTATGTCTGATATAATTTAAACTACATCAGACCTTTTTTTCGCCGTAGCAAGTCTTTGAAAAACAAAAGTTTATGGCGGAGATTTATTTTGCGGTCATCTTGCTGTAAGCCAGGGAGTTGCGTTATTTCGGAATGTTTTGGCAGCCCTGCGGGGAAATGTGGTGCGGCGGGTTTACTGTTGCGACTTTTCTTCGTCTGAAAGTTTTTCCCATTCCTTCATGGCTTCCTTCCAGTCTGCCCCGCTTTCTTTTGCCTCTGTCTGGCGTGCCGCCTCGTCGCGCGCCTTGTCGCGTGCCCGTTTTTCTTTCATGGCGGCTATCGTGGCATCGTCGAGCACGGATATTGCCCCGCGCCTGATGGCTTTTTGCAAGTCCTCCTCGTCAAAAGCCTTGCCCTGTACATTGAAATCTGAAATGTTGAACTCGTATTTCACTCTCAGATCGTGGCGGACGAGCTTTTGCCTGTATCTGTTGCCGGCATTTTTAAGTTTCAGCAGCCTGGATATTTCCTTTATTTCGTCTTGCGAGAACTTGTTCCTTCCCATGTGAATTGCTTTGGTTTATGGCGGGCAAAGGTACGAAAATTATTTTTGCCCTGCCATGGTGTTTTTGCTACGCGTTGCGCCTTTTGTATTGTGTTGGCGTTATGCCCGTGACTTTTTTGAACAGGGACCCGAAATACGCCGCATCGTCTATGCCGCATTTCATCGCGACTTCCCATACCGGCATGTCCGTGGTGTCGAGCAGCTTCTTTGCCGCAGCAATGCGTATCAGCTGTATGTATTCGGTTGTTGTGTACCCGCTTATTGCCTTGATTTTTCTGTTGAGCTGCGCCCGCGACAGGCACATTTTGTATGCAAGCGTGTCATAGTCTGCCTTGCCCTTCTGCATAGACTCATGCAAGGCCTTGGTGAACTTGTCAATGAAAATGCGGTCGTTTTCGGAAAGTTCCGGGATGTCGGATTCCTTTCCCTGCTCCAACGACCTTGAGAATTTCTCGCGCAGCGCCCGCCTTTGCTCCAGCAGTTTCTCCACCCAGAGGCTGAGTTCTTCGGCGTGGAACGGCTTTTCAAGATATGCGTCCGCCCCGGCGCCAATTCCTTTCAGTCTGTCGGCCTGTGTGATTTTGGCTGTAACCATTATCACGGGTATGTGGCTTAGCAGCTCGGAGTTGCGGATTTTCCGGCACAGCTCAAATCCGTCAGTCCCTGGCATCATTATGTCGGAGATTATAAGGTCAGGTATTATCTGCGTGGCTTTTGTGAAAGCGTCGTCTCCCCTTGTGGCGTAGTAAAAGCGGTATTCCGGATTAAGCTGGCGCATCATGTAACGGGCCACTTCCGGCACGTCTTCTGCGATAAGTATGCGCGGTATGTTGTCGTCCGGCCCGGCTTCGCTGTCTTGCAGCCCGACGGGAGTTTCAAAATCGCAAAGCTCCGGCATTGTTTGTGGAGTGGCCGCACCGTCTTTGGCCGTGGCGTTGGCGGTGTTGGAGCGCGTGGGCATGGAAACGGTGAATGTGGAGCCTTTGCCCGGCCCGCTCTCCACGCTTATGCTTCCGTTCATGGCATCCATGGCGAATTTCGCGAGCGAGAGGCCTATCCCCGTGCCTATGTTCTTTCCGTCGTCCGCCGCCTGGTAGAAAGGCTTGAATATGTTTGCCTTTTGTTCTGGTGTCATGCCCTGCCCTTTGTCGCTCACGCTTATCACCACATTCTCGCCATCCCTTTTTACGGACACGATGATTTCGCTGCCGGAGGGCGAGAATTTCACCGCGTTTGAAATCAGGTTCTGCATCACCTTTTGTATGTAGTCGGGAATGAAGTCCGCTTCAATGCTGGGGCGGCTCTCTTTGTTTTGGAACAGGATCCTTATGTTTTTCTGCGCGGAATACGCCGCCATGCTCTCGCATATAATGCGCAGGTATGCCGCGATGTCGTCCCGTGTCCACTTGGCATTTGAGAGCGAATGCCCGGATGACATCTTTGCTATGTCGAGAATTTGGTTTATCAGGTTGAGCAAACGCCGCTCATGGTGTATAATGTCGGAGGCTTCGGAATACGTTTCGCTGTTTCCGGCGGAATGTTTCATTATGTCCTGTGCGGCGGAATGGATTACCGTGAGCGGGGTGCGGAACTCGTGGGTGATGTTCGTGAAGAAGCGTTCCTTTGTTTCCAGCAGCTCCTGCTGCATTTTGTTGTGCTTTCTGCGCAGGTTGAACACGTAAAAAAGCACGCAGAGCACGGACAGCAGAACGAACGTAACCGAAAGCGCCGTTGCGAGTATCACGCGTTTTTCGGACTTTTCCTTTTCGTTTTGCATCTTCAGCTCGTCGTTTTTGTATTTGGCGTTATACTGCCCGAGGGCTTCCTGCATTTCCTTTTGATAGAGAGTGTCCTTGAGCTGCGCGTATGCAAGAAGGTGGGTCAGGGCTTTGGGGGAGTCTGATTTCTTAAAGGCTTCGTAAAGTCCGAACCTCGATTTGCTTTCATTATACAGGTCCTTTTTTGAGGTGAAAATGCTCAGGGCCTCCTCAAAATACCCCGCCGCCTTGGCATAGTCCTTGCGCATATTCAGTATTCCGCCCAGCTGGTTGTAGCAAATGGCCAGCGATGTCTGCATTCCGCCTTTTTTCAGGATGGGTATGGCACGCTTCAGATATTGCCCGGCTTCGGAATATTTCCCTTGTGAAATCAGCACCGTGGAAATCTGCGACAGCCTTATGCCGACTTTGTTTGTGTTTCCGAGACTCCTGTCTATTTCCAGGGCCCGCTTTGCATAATCCAGCGCTTCGGGGTCTTTGTCCATGCTGTGGTATAGTTCCGAGGCCATTCCGCATTGTATGGCAATTCTTCCGGAGTCTCCTGCCGCTATGCTGTGCCTTATCGCCTCGAGTATGTATTTTTCGCCTTCGGCGGGCTGCTTCGAGG
The DNA here is from genome assembly GCA_934364765.1 of uncultured Bacteroidaceae bacterium. Lineage (GTDB taxonomy): Bacteria > Bacteroidota > Bacteroidia > Bacteroidales > Bacteroidaceae > UBA6398. The sequence continues at coordinate 6,455 of CAKRMO010000008.1, forward strand.
CGAGGTAAATGCCGGCTATGGTGTTGAGCGCGCTGCTTATGCGGCTGTGGTCGTTGCTTTTGCGGTATGTTTTGAGGCATTGCCGGGCGTAGGCAAGAGCCTCCGTGTAGCACGATTTGCGGAAGTAGATTATGGATACGAGGCTTTGGCAGTCCGCCTTTTCTATGTTGTCTTTGAAAAGCGGCAGTGCGCGGAGCGTGTAAGCAAGTGCGCTGTCGTATTCCTGTATGTCGTAGAGATACTCGCCGGCCCAGTACCACACTCCCAAGTCAATGCTGTCGGGGTTGCTTTTCGCGGAAAACCTGATGGGTGTTTCGGTAAACTCCTCTTTGTGCATGATGCCCAAAAAGCGGTTTGCCAGTTCCACCTTGGTTTTCCCTTTGGAATTTGCGTATTCGCCAAGCAGCGACTTAATGTCCTTTTGTTCCTGCGCACGTCCGGGCGGCAGGCAAAAGAGCACGCACAAAAGCGGCAGCAAAGGCTTTTTCAGTTTGCAGGAGATGTTCGGGAGCATTACATTTTCCACCACGTGTTGAGTGTGGTGTTTTGGGTTTTTACTGTGAATTTCACGAACGGGCATTTGGAGTATTTCTCGTTCTCAACGGTGAATATTTCCTTGCGCGAGGATGTTGTGCCTATTTTCTCCCAAGTGTCCGTGCCGCCTTGGGCTATGTTGTTGGTGGTCGAGACGTATATGTCAACCGGCACGTCCTTGCCTGTGGATTTCCAGAGCAGGTTCACTTTCGAGTCCCACGGGTCAACTTTCAGTCCGTAGATGTCTTCCTGTCCGTAGAACGACGAGCCGTCAAGTTCGAAGAGGTTCTTTTGTGGAATGTCGAAGTTCATCCACTTGCATATTGTGGGCAGCACGTCAACGTGGGACAGGTCGGCGCGTCCGAACTTGCCGTTGCGCTGCTTGAGGTTTGTTGAAACCCATACGGTGCGTTCGGTGTCGGTCTGCCCGCCGTGGTTCCTGCCGTCGTATCCGCGCCCGTGGTCTGTGGTAACAATCACGAGCCAGTCCTCGCCGTGCTTTTTCTGGCGTTCCTTCACAGCCTCCCACACCTGTTTCAGCAGCGAGTCTTCCGCCATAACGCTCCAGTCGCCTATGTGGCCGTTGCCGTTTATGTGGTATGCATCGTCGGAATACCACAGGTACAGCCAGTTGAGGTCGGGCGCGTTTTCGCGTATGCACTTTGCCGCCCCCTTGCACACTTCGGTGTCGTAGTCGAACACGTGCAGGTCGCCGGGCTTGTTGGGGTATTTCTCATGGTCGAGATCGAAGCCGTCAACCACGTAGTCAATCTTCAGGTTGCGCGTTTCGGGCTTCCCCTCGCCCAGAAGCACTGTGCGGTTGTCGGTCCAGCTTGAGTACAGGGCGGTTTTCACATCGCGCTTCTGGTCCTTGGCTATGCGGAATATGGTGGGGTAGTTGTAGTTGGCCTTTATGTTTTCGTTGCCCTGCACATTGTGCTTGTTCATCCATGTGCCGGTTGTGATGTTTGTGTAGCCTATCGCCGAGATTGTGGGCGTTTGGGAATATCTTCCCACCATGCCCCCGCAGTATCCCCTGGAGTATCCCCCGGCTTTGGCAATTTCCATGATTGTTGGCGGCTGCAGGCGTTCGAGCGCGGTGGCGGGTATTCCGTCGATTATCACGTAGAGGGCTTTGCGCGTGCGTGCGGATGAGCAGACGCACAGTGAGGCTGCCAGCGTGAGCAGCAGTAGAGTTTTTTTCATGATAGGAGTATGTCAGTTTAATAAGTGCAAATATAGTGAATTAATTCTTTCGTAGGGGTGCGGCGCATGGGTTTGTCGGTTTGCGGTGCAATTTATTCGGCGATATTCAGGGCGAATGCCATTCGCCCCTGCAAATGGCGCAAACCCCAAGCCGGGTGTTTTTTCCGAGACCCCATGAAAACTACATTTGATGTGGGAAAAACTACGTCCTATGCAGGAAAAATTATGTCTGATGTAATCCAGACTACATCAGACATAATTTTTGCCGTTGCAATTGTATGAATAACAAGGTCTTACAAAGCGGTCGAAATAATGGGTAAAACGCTGGAAAACAGCAGTTTGCGAATTTTTTGGAAAACCCGCGCCAATTCGCCTCCTCCTCGCGCTTTTTTATGCCCGCTTTTCCCCGAGACGGCGGCACAGCTTGCCCCCCGCAAGGCAGTATATGCCTATGATTATGAACGGCACGCTGAGGATTTGCCCCATGTCGAAGAGCATTCCCTGCTCGAAAGTTTCCTGCACGTCTTTTACATATTCCACGAGGAAGCGGAAAACGAAGACGGAAGTGAGGCACCAGCCGAAGAAGAACCCTGTGCCCACCTTTTTTTCGTTGAAGCGGTATATTGCCAGCCCTATGAGGAAAATAAGGATGTATGCGAGCGATTCGTAGAGCTGTCCGGGATGGCGGGCGAAGGTGTCGCCGTTGGCGGCGAAGATGAAGCCCCACGGCAGGTCGGTGGGCTTGCCCACTATTTCGGAGTTGAAAAGGTTGCCGAGGCGTATGAAGCACGCCGTGAGCGGGGCGCATATTCCCATGTTGTCGAGCACGCGCATGGTGTTCACGCCTGTTTTCCTTACGTAGAGGCAGAGCGCGACGAGCATTCCTATCACGCCGCCGTGGGACGAAAGCCCGGCGTAGCCTGTGCATCTCCAGCCGTCCATGGTCTTTTGTATGGGGAGGAACATCTCCACGGGGTGGGAGAGGAAGTAGCCCGGTTCGTAGAAAAGGCAGTGGCCGAGCCTTGCGCCTATTATCACGCCGAAGAATATGTGGAAAAACAGCGGGTCGAACTTGTCGTCGGGAATATGCTGGCGTGCGTAGAGTTTCTGCATCACGATGTAGCCCAGCAAAAGTCCCACGCACCAGCACAGCGCGTACCACCTCACCTCGTGCGAGAATATGGTGAACGCCACCGGGTCGGGGCTCCAGTAGATGAATTGCGGAATTAGCGCGGAGAGTGTCATGGCCTATACGTTGAAGCGGAAGTGCATTATGTCGCCGTCCTGCACCTCGTAGTCCTTGCCCTCGATGTTGAGTTTCCCGGCTTCGCGCACGGCCGCCTCGCTGCCGTATTTGATGTAGTCGTCATACTTTATGACCTCGGCGCGTATGAAGCCCTTCTCGAAATCGGTGTGTATCACTCCGGCGCATTGCGGCGCTTTCCAGCCCTTGTGGTATGTCCATGCCTTCACCTCCATTTCGCCGGCGGTGATGAACGTCTGGAGGTTGAGTATGTGGTATGCCGACTGTATCAGGCGGTTGCAGCCCGACTCCTCAAGCCCTGCGGCGGCGAGGAACTCCTTGCGGTCCTCCGCGCTGTCGAGCTCGGCTATGTCGGCCTCGGTGCGCGCCGCCACAACGAGCAGCTCCGCCCCCTCGCCAGCGGTTGCCTCGCGCACGGCGTCAACGTATTTGTTGCCGCTTGCAGCCGAGGCTTCGTCAACGTTGCACACGTAAATCACGGGCTTTGCCGTGAGCAGGAACAGGTCGTGCGCCGCCTGTATCTCCTCCTTTTTCTCAAACTTCACGGTGCGTGCCGACTTTCCCTGCGACAGGGCTGCGTGGTATGCCTTAAGCACGGCGTATTCGGTTTGCGCCTGTTGGTCGCCGCCCACCTTTGCCATTTTCTCAACCTTCTTCAGGTGCTGCTCCACGCTTTCGAGGTCCTTTAGCTGAAGCTCGGTGTCTATCACCTCCTTGTCCCTCACGGGGTCAACGCTTCCGTCAACGTGCACCACGTTTCCGTCGTCAAAGCATCGCAGCACGTGAATGATTGCGTCGGTCTGGCGTATGTTTCCGAGGAACTGGTTTCCCAGTCCTTCGCCCTTGCTTGCGCCTTTCACTATTCCGGCAATGTCAACAATCTCCACCGTGGCTGGGACAATCCTTCCCGGATGCACTATTTCGGCAAGGCGGTTGAGGCGTTCGTCCGGCACGGTTATCACTCCCACGTTGGGCTCTATGGTGCAAAAGGGAAAGTTTGCAGCCTGCGCCTTTGCGCTGCTAAGGCAGTTGAACAGGGTTGATTTGCCCACGTTGGGCAATCCCACTATTCCGCATTGTAATCCCATATCTCTGTATTCGTTTTAGTTCTGAATGCAAAGGTAGCCAAATTCGCGCAAACAAAGGCGGTTTTGGCAAAGTGAGGCACGGCGGGGTAAAAAATTATAAATAGGTGCGGTGTTTCCCCAATTCTTATTATTTTTGCGCGGAAATGAAAGCTATCCGGACAGTTCTGGCTTTGCTGCTGCTTGTCCCCGTCTGCGGGGTGTCGGCGCAAGACAAAAAGGAGGGCATAGACAGCGTGCCGCCCCTGCCTTTGTATGTGCAGGTGGGCAAGACCCTGTACAAGGGAGACAGCATCCCCGACATTGTTACACCGCCGGCTTACATCTATCCGCCCATGACTTTCCGCAACCAAAAGGAGCGGATGGCCTACAACCGCCTTGTGGCTAATGTGAAGAGGGTGCTGCCATACGCCAAGCTTGCAAAGGAGACGCTTATAGAGACTTACGATTTCATAGAGACCCTGCATTCCGAAAAAGAGCGGAAAGCGCACATACAGCTTGTTGAGAACGGCATAAAGGAACAGTACAGGCCCATTGTGAAGCACATGAGCAAGTCGCAGGGCAAACTTCTCATAAAACTTATATACAGGGAATGCGACCAGTCGTCGTATGAACTCATACAGGCGTTCCTCGGTTCGTTCAAGGCGGCGTATTACCAGTTTTTCGCCGGGCTTTTCGGCAGCAGCCTTAAAAAGGCCTACGACCCCGAGGGCGATGACAAATACACCGAAAGGGTGGTGCGCCTTGTGGAGAGCGGGCAGCTTTGATGCCGCCGCGCTGTTGCGCCCCTCTGACATTGCAGTTTATTTTCCGAGTTCCCTTTCTATTTCGTTGAATTTTGCCATTACGGCGGTGATGTCCGCTTTCTGAACCTTTGACCCGTGGTTGTCTATGGCGTTGCAGGCGGCGAGCGCGGAACTTTCGCCGAGAACCATGAACACGGGCTCCATTCTTATCGAGCCGTATGCTATGTGGGAGGCTGAAAGGCACACCGGCACAATAACATTGTCGGCCTCTTCGGGCCTGGGAGTTATTGCGCCATATCCCACAGGGTACGGGCCTGGCACGTTCATCTCGACATTCCCCTCGTTTTTAACCCTGCCGTTCACCACAAAGCGTCCGCTGTTGTGCGAGTCCATCGTGTATGCCGCCCAGCCCACGGCCTGCGGCGCGGTTTCAATTCCCTGGCAGTGGTATTGGGTCATAATGAGCCGCCCTTTCATTCTCCGCGCCTCGCGAATGTAGAGCTGTGGGGTGAAGTGCCCGCTTTCAAGATATTCGTCCTTGGGCAGCCCCCATTTGAGCATTTCCTCGCGTATTTTTTCGGGAATGCGGCTGTCGTGCCCCACGAAGTAGAGCATCCCGAGAGTGTAGTCGCGGTGGGCTTTGGCAATGCTGTCGCGCCTGGAGTAGGAGGCTTCGGGATATTCCCAGTTTGCGCCGATCATGTCGGTGGAGAAACCGCCACGGTTGTTGATGTCGGTTTTGTGGTTGGGCATCCTGTCCCATGCGAAAACGTCGTTGAGGCTTCCCCATTCATAGCCTTCGTGCATACGCAGCATAAGCTCGTAGCGGGATGGGTCGTAATTGTCGGGCTTGGGAATGTCGATGCGGTTGGCTGGGTCTTCGGTCAGCGCAATGCGGTAGTTGTATGCCTGCACGTGGTTGTCGCCGCTGCCCTGTATTCCCATTTTTTCTGAGGAAATGCCCCACAGAAGTCCGCTTTCGGGTTTGCCTTTCACCTTGTAGGGGTCAATGTCGGGACCGAACTGATGGTTGATAGCTATCTGCACGCCGTTGTATGTTTCGTTGTATTGCGAGTTAGGTTCTCGCCCCACGGTGTATGAAATCCCCGCCTTAGCCATAAGGTCGCCCTCGTATGAACAGTCGATGAAAACCTTTGCCGATATTATCTTGTGGAGTTTGGTTGAGGGGTTGAGCGAGTTTTCAAGCACGATGCTCTTGATTGTCGCCCCGCTCTTTGTGCAGTCTATAATTCTGTAGTTGCGCAGTATGGGCATGGCGGTTTCCTTTGCGTATTCGTCGTAAACGCCGAGCGCGACTTTAGGTTCGAATTTGAATACGGGCTTGTCGCTGCCGTATGCCTTGCCCACGCGGCGGTAGAAGTCGAGCGCGTAGCCGCGAATGATGCCAAGGTGTCCGATGTCGGTGAACCCTAACCCGCCTGTCGTCATTCCGCCTATTCTTCCCGACTGCTCTACAAGCACCACGCTTTTGCCCTGCTTCAGCGCGGTGTATGCGGCAATCACTCCGCCCGATGTCGCGCCGTAAACGCAGATGTCGGCGTTGACGTTGCGGAGCTTGAGGTTTGTTTTTTGCGCCCCCGTGGCAATGCAAACGGCGAGGGAGAAAATAATAGTGAGAATTGCTGTTTTTTTCATGATAGTGTGGATTGAGTGTTTGAAGTTGTATATGGG
>CAKRMO010000009.1 GCA_934364765.1 uncultured Bacteroidaceae bacterium
GACAATTTCATCTGGAACGAGAAGCGCACAAAGGCTATATGCGATGCGCTGAAAAAGCACGGCTTTGTGTGGGGCTGCCAGGCGAGGGTGGACGAAATAACCGAGCCGATAGCAAAAATGCTCGGCGAGTCGGGCTGCCGGTATATAGACCTTGGCGTGGAGTCGTTTGACGACGAAATTCTGGGCTATATAAAGAAGGGCTTCACCAAGGAGCATATTTACAAAGCGGTGGCTTTGCTGAAAAAATACAAGGTGCCTGTGAAGCTCAACATCCTGATAGGGGCGTCGCCGCTTGAGACGCGCGAAAAACTGAAGGACACCATACGCAGGGCGAAACGGCTTAACGTTGACCAGATAATGTTCAACATCGTGTCGCCGTTCCCCGGCACGGAGTTCTACAACCTTGCCAAGGAAAACAAGTGGATAGTTACGGGAGAATACACCCCTACTGATGTGCAGCGCACCTCGATCGTGAGCTATCCGAACCTGTCCGCGAAAGAAATGGAGCGGATACTTTTCAGGGCGAACCTCGGTTATTTCCTGTCGCCCGCGTTTGTGATTAAGCAACTTCACAGGTTTCACAGCGTGAAAGAGTTTGTGTCCGCGCTGAAAGCCTTGAAGATAAAACTGTTCGGGTAGGCCATGCTGCTGTCTGTGATACTGATAACCTGGAACGGCAGGAAGCTTCTCGCAAAATGCCTCAAGTCGATGTCGTTCATGTTGCAGCGCGAGGACGTTGAGGTTATAGTTGTGGACAACGGCAGCGAAGACGGCACAATACACTTTCTGCATGACAAATATCCCGACATCACGGCAATTTCGCTTGAGAAAAACCGTGGGGTGGCATACGCCCGCAACAGGGCGTTGGAGCGCGCCGCCGGCGAATACCTTTGGATTCTCGACAACGACACGGAAATCACCGAGCCTGTGGCTCGCGGCATGATGGAGTTCATGAGGAAAAATCCCAAAGTGGGACTCGCGGGCTGCCGCCTTGTGGATGCCGACGGGCTGGTTCAGGAAAGCTGCAAACGCTATCCCGGCATAGGGGAAAAGGTGAAGAACCTGCTCCATCCGCATGGCTACCGCTACGCCTACGGCTTGGAGAGAATGAAGCGGAGGTTCGAGCCGGAATATCTCATCGGCGCGTGCCAGTTTATAAGAAGGGAGGCGTATGAGGCGGCGGGGCCTCTGGACGAAAAGATATTCTACGGCCCCGAGGACGCCGACTTTTGCCTGCGTGTGAAAAAGGCTGGTTTTTCCCTTGCGTACATTCCCGAATTTACGGTGCTTCACCATTGCCAGCGCATGACGAGAAACAGGGTTCTCACGCCTATCGGTTTGAAGCACATAGAGGGGCTTGTGCACCTTTATTTCAAATACAAACGCTTTTTCTGATGTTGCTGAAAGGGGAGAATGTGCGTCTCCGCGCCCTTGAGCCCGAGGATCTCGAAATCTTCGCAGGTGTGGAGAACGACCCGGAGCTTTGGGCGTGTTCCTCAACAAACGTACCTTATTCGCGCTTTGCCGTGAGAAATTTCATATCCTCCACCAGCAACGACATATACGCCGACAAGCAGGTGAGGCTCGTTGCATGCAGAAATTCCGACGGTGTTCCTGTGGCTTTTGCCGACATGACAGGCTTCGAACCACGCCACAGGCGCGCCGAGGTGGGGATTGTGGTTTTTCCCGGCTACCGAAACCGTGGGATTGGCGCGGAAGTTCTGGAGCTTCTTGGCGAATACGCCTGCAGGGTGGTTGCGCTGCACACGCTTTACGCCGTGGTGGCGAAAAACAACGAGGCTTCGTGCCGCTTGTTTGCCGGCGCGGGCTATGAAAGGGCCGCCTTGCTGCCGCAATGGCTTTTTGTTGACGGCAAATACGAGGACGCTCTGATTATGGAGAAAATCTTCGACGAATAGTGCGGCGTGGCGCATTTGTAAATACATTCTCATGGCTTTTGACAAGAACACTTTCGACATAAACGGCAAGGACATCCTTAGCATGGCTACCTTTGCCGACGAGGATGTGATTGCGTTCGACAACGTGAGGGACATTTGCCTTAACGAAAGGGTGAAGATAGAAAACTTCATAATCGCCCTTTGCAACAAAGGGCGCGGCGCGATAACCATAAACGGCGCGGAATACAACGTGGGCGTTGACGATTTTGTGATATGCCGCCCCAACCACATTATCGAGAACATGATGGAGAGCATCGACTTTGAGTGTTCCTGTATGTGTGTCTCAACCGAGTTCATGCGCAATGTGATGCTTATGGCAAACAACTGGGACTTCAACCTTGTAATTGAGGAAAACCCCGTGATACACCTCGACAGGGAGGAGTCGGAGGTGATAAACGCATACAGCGCGATACTGAAAAACACATTGCGCGGTGCGCCGCGCCGCCACCACAAGGAGGTTGTGGAGTCGCTCATGAGGGCTGCGGCGTGCTATCTCACCGATATGCTAATGCAGCACATGGAGGCGAAACCGCATACGTTTTATAAAAGTGAGGTTGCGTTCAACGCCTTCCTCGACTTGCTCGCGTCAACCTTCCCCCGCCCGAGGGGCGTCGGCTTCTATTCCGGAAAGTTGGGGATGTCAAACCGCCACCTTGCCTCGGTGTGCCTGCGGGTGAGCGGCAAGACGGCGCTGCAGCTCATCACCGAATATGCCATACGCGACATAAAGCGCGAGCTTCTCAAGCCCGAGAACACCATAAAGCAGGTGGCAATCAACATGGGCTTTGACAATGTTTCGAGCCTCGGGCGTTATTTCCGGAACTCCACAAACGTGTCGCCCAAGGCGTTCCGCGCAACATACGCGAGGAATATGTGCGGGCGTGGCGCGGATGTGGCGGAAACGGTGTAGGCCACGCTTTGCCGGCGCGGCGTTTTGTCGCGCAAAGCTCCCGATGCAGCAATATCCGGGGCTTTTTTTATGCGCGGGGCTTTTTTCCGCCGAAAAATTTGGCGGTTAAAATAAATATCGCTTATTTTGTCATGCTTAACATAAAACTTTACCGCCTATTGCACATCGTTACTCCAAAGAACAAATGAAATAAAGACAGTAATGGACAAATTGTGCAAACTCTCGGACGAGCAGTTGGTGGAAAATTACGCCAAGGGCGACAATGACGCCTTTGACACGCTGCTTGCGCGGTATCAGCAGAAAATATACTCTTATATACTATTCCTCGTGCATGATGCCGAGGTGGCTGACGACCTGTTTCAGGAAACGTTCATGAAAGCCATTATAACCATACGGCAGGGACGCTATGTGGAGAGCGGGCGTTTCTCGGCGTGGCTCACGCGCATTGCCCACAACCTTGTGATTGACAAATACCGTCAGGACCGCAACTCGAATGTCATCTCGAACGACGCGAGCGACGCCGACCTGTTCAACGACGCTTCACTGTCGGACATCACGGTGGAGATGAAGATGATCACCGAACAGTCGCTCACGGACGTGGGACGGCTTTTGCGCGAACTGCCCGACAACCAGAAGGAAGTTTTGTACATGCGCTTTTACCAGGATTTGAGCTTCAAGGAAATTGCCGACGCCACAGGCGTGAGCATAAACACCGCGCTCGGGCGTATGCGCTACGGGCTTATAAACCTGCGCAAGATGGTCAGCGAGCGCGGCATAGTGCTTGAGGTTTATTGATTGCCGCATTCTGTGAAGGCAGGGATGCAATCTTTGTGCTTTTATTCGATTAATAAAAGAATTGCACCGCTTGTAGGGGCGTATGCCATACGCCCTGAATTGCGCGGATTATGCAATTTGACGTGGCGGTTTGTGATGCGGTTTACGCGGTGGCGTACAGGGCGTATGCCATACGCCCCTACGTATATACCGTTGCAATCAATAAACAACACACATCGTTCATATAATTTCCGCAAAAGCAAAATGCCCGTCCCTTTCCAAGTACCCCGAAAACTACATAGGACATAGAAAAAACTACGTCCTATGCAGGAAAAATTATGTCTGATATAATTCAAACTACATCAGACCTTTTTTTCGCACCTTGCAATATGTTGAAAACCAAATGCTTGCAAGTGATTTTTGAGATGCGGTCAATTTGCTGAAAACCAGTGTGTTGCTGTTGTTTTGCGTATGCCGCCGTTTTTTGCCCTGCGGCGCGTTCCCGAAAATAACGTGCAGCAAATCCCCCGGCGTTATAATAATGTGGCGCGTGGTGCGTTATCATAGTGTAAACATTCAAATTACAGCCTATGATTAAATTTTCCGCCCCTGAATTGTCCCCGCGTGAAGCCACGCTGCAATTTCTAAAGTTTTTCGCCCGCAACTATATGCCCTTGGAGCTTCCCGAGGCCGGCGGTGCGCCTGTGGTGATGAACTGACATCGCCGCCCTTTCAAGACAATAACAATTAAGACATGAAGAAGATAATGCTGCTGGGTTCGGGAGAGCTCGGCAAAGAATTTGTGATAGCCGCCAAGCGTCTCGGACAGTACGTTGTCGCTTGCGACTCTTACCAGCACGCCCCTGCAATGCAGGTGGCAGACGAGTTTGAAGTGTTCAACATGCTCGACGGGGACGCGCTTTTTGGCGCGGTGAGCCGCCACCGCCCCGACATCATAGTGCCGGAGGTTGAGGCCATACGCACCGAGCGCCTTTACGATTTTGAGCGTGAGGGGATACAGGTTGTGCCGAGCGCACGCGCCGTCAACTTCACCATGAACCGCAAGGCCATACGCGACCTCGCCGCCAAGGAGCTTGGCTTGAAGACAGCCCGCTACCGCTATGCCAAAAGCCTGGATGAGCTGCGCGAGGCTGTGGGCGAGATAGGCATGCCGTGCGTGGTCAAGCCGCTTATGTCCTCATCGGGACACGGGCAGAGCGTGATACGCACCGAAGAGGACATACAGACCTCATGGGATTTCGCCTGCAGCGGCGCAAGGGGCGACGTGATGGAGGTGATAGTGGAGGAGTTCGTGAAGTTCGACAGCGAGATAACGCTCCTCACCGTAACGCAGCGCAGCGGCAGGACGCTTTTCTGCGCACCCATAGGACACGTGCAGAAGCATGGCGACTACCGCGAGAGTTTCCAGCCCGCCGCCATCAAGCCAGAACATCTTGAGGAGGCGCAGCGCATGGCCGATGCCGTAACACGCGCCCTCACAGGTTGCGGAATATGGGGCGTGGAGTTCTTCCTGAGCAACGAGAACGGGGTGTATTTCTCCGAACTTTCCCCGCGCCCTCACGACACAGGCATGGTTACGCTCGCGCAAACGCAGAACCTTAATGAGTTTGAGCTTCACTTGCGTGCGCTTCTCGGTCTGCCCGTGCCCGAAATAGAGCTGCTGCGCGCCGGGGCGAGCTGTCCGGTGCTTGCCGTGGGCGACACGCCTACCGAACCCGACTTTATAGGTGTTGACGAGGCGTTGCTCGAGCCGCGCACCGACTTGCGCATTTTCGGAAAGCCGCGCGCGTGGAAGGAACGCCGCCTTGGCGTGGCGCTGGCCTACGACAGCATTGGCTGCAACATGGACGCGCTCCGCGAGAAGGTGAAGAACGTTGCCGACAAGGTGAAGAATCTTTAATCCACGGCAAAACAAAAATTCAGAAAATGACACCGATAATTTCCCCCTCGCTGCTCGCCGCCGATTTCGGCAACCTTGCCCGCGACGTTGAAATGCTCAACCGCAGCAGCGCCGACTGGATGCACCTTGACGTGATGGACGGGGTTTTTGTGCCGAACATCTCTTTCGGCTTCCCCGTCATGGAGGCTATAGCAAGCGTTGCAAGAAAACCGCTTGACGTACACCTTATGACCGTGCAGCCGGAACGCTATGTCGAAAACGTGAAGGATCTTGGCGCGCGCATAATGAATGTGCACGTGGAGGCAAGCCCGCACCTCCACCGCACAATACAGCAAATCCACTCTGCGGGAATGCTTGCCGGGGCTACGCTTAACCCCTCCACGCCTGTGAGCATGGTGGAGGACGTATTGGAGGAGCTTGACCTTGTTCTCATCATGTCGGTAAATCCGGGCTTCGGAGGGCAGAAGTTCATAGAGCATTCCCTGAAAAAGGTTGAGAAGCTGCGCCGCATGATTGACTCCTGCGGCTCGGGTGCGCTTATCGAGGTTGACGGAGGCGTTAACTCCGAAAACGCGCCGCTGCTCGTCAGTGCCGGGGCCGATGCCCTTGTGGCGGGGAGCGCAGTGTTCAACGCTCCCGACCCGGAAGCGGAAATCGAAGCTTTGAAGGCGGTGGAATAAGGCGGCTTTAAGGCGGTGGGGATGTACACGCAGGGCAAAACGCAAGGCATTTCGTTTTCGGCGTTGGGCGCATTCCCCGTGCTGCACTTTGTTGTGCCGCTCGCCTTGGGCATTGCCGCCGGGTGGCATGCCGCAGGCGCGTTCCGCGAATGCCCGTGGGTTTTGTGGATTGCGGCGTCGGTGTGCGCCGTTGCGCTGGCAGCGTTTGCAATTTACCATAAACGGTGGGTGGAAAACCTTGGGTTTTACATTTCCGCCGTTTTGTTTTTCTTTTCCCTCGGCATGGCCAACGCCACGGAGGCACTGAAAATGTCGGAATACCCATGGCAAAAAGGCAAGGCTGCTTATGGCGGGGTTGTGGTCTCCGCCCCGGCGGTCAAAGGTCGTGTTGCAAGATTTCGCGTAAAGGTTGCGGAAGTCTTGGCAGGGGACGGCGTGCGGCGTGTGAACCGCGTAGTGGAAATCACGTCAGTGCGTCCCGGCTGCGCGGACACTCTTAGGGCGGGCGATGCCATTATGTTTTACGCCAGGGTGGCGGAGCCGCAAAACGCCGGCAATCCCTGTGAGTTTGATTACGCATCTTATTTGAAACAGCACGGAGTTGCCGGCACGGCTTTCGTATATGGCGATGACGTGGTGCTGATGCAGGGGGAACAGTCTGCAAGGATTTTGGGGCAGGGTCTTGGCGCGGCTGACAGGATTGCGCTTTGGGGCGGAAAGGTGCGCAACGCGCTTTTGCAGGTTTACCGCACGGCGGGAATGGACGGCGACTTGCTCGGCGTGGTGTCGGCAATGACTTTGGGCGAGAAGTCGCTTGTGTCCCGCGAGGTGCGCCAGGTTTTTTCCGGCACGGGAACGAGCCATGTCCTTGCCCTTTCCGGGCTGCATCTGGGCATATTGTTTTCGTTGCTACAGTATCTTCTGACCTTTGGCGGGCGTTTGCGTCGCATGAGAGTGCCTTGCCAGGCGGTTGTGATACTGCTTGTGTGGGTTTATGCCGTGGTGGCGGGAATGCCGCAGTCGCTTGTCAGGGCTTCGGTAATGTGCACGCTCGTGTGCCTTGCCGTTGTTTTCCGCCGCAGCCCCCTTTCTGCCGGAAACCTGTACCTTGCCGCGTTCCTTATATTGCTTTTCAACCCGTTGTCGCTGTTTGACGTGGGTTTACAGTTGTCTTTCGTCTCGGTGCTGTTCATCTTGAAGCTTATGCCTTCGGTTGCGCCCCGGCGTGTGGTTGCCGCCTCGCGGGCGGGGAGGCTTTGGGGATTTATGGCGGTGTCTTTGTGCGCCCAGGTTGGCGTTGCCCCGCTTGTGGCGTACTATTTCCACAATTTCCCCACGTATTTCATGATGTCAAACCTTGTAACAGTTCCTGCTTCGGCGGTCATAGTGCCTTTGTCGTTCGCGCTTCTCGCCTTTTCGTGGCTTAGTCCTCTGGCAACTGCGCTTGTATGGATGCTCAAAACCATTCTGCACTTTTTGTTTGCCTTTCTTGCTTTTGTTGCGGGCATTCCCGGCGCGTCGCTCCCGCTTTATCCCTCGGTGGCAACCGTTGTGCTGGTTTATGCCGCCCTGCTTTTTCTCTTGATGTGGGCAGGGTCGCGCCGCAGGATATATGTTTACCCCATGCTTGCCGCCTTGGTATGGGCTGTGCCTGTGCAAATGCTTTCTGCAGGAGCCGGGAGGGAAACCGGATGCGTGTGGTTTTACAACAGGCTTTCTGTCAGTGCCGTGCAATTTGTTGTGTCTCCAAGGGAGTCGTATTTGTATTCCCCGCAAAACGTGGGCGATTCGGCAGTGTGGCACGCCATGGCTTCCGTATCGCGCAGTTATTGGGCAAGAGGCGGCATGAGCCGCCCTGTGCGGCTTCGCGCCGGCTTTGAAAACAGTTCGGCGAAATTCCATGACGGTTTGCTGCTGTTGGGCAACAGGACGTTCCTTTTTCTTGATGCCTCCACGCCGCGCAACGGTGTGCCATCGGCAGTAAACGTTGACGCACTTTTCGTTTCACGCGGGTTCAGGGGGAGGCTTTCGCCGTGGGTGGACAAGGTTGCGCCGCGCCTTGTGGTGCTTGACAGCGGTATTGGCGGGGCAAGATGGGAGGCTTTTGTGGCGGAATGCCGCAGGCGCGGGCTGCGGGTGCACGACATGGCGGCCGGTGGGGCTTTAAGAATTTCGTTGGGCGGGGCAGGAGTGTGTGCAGAATAAAAAATTTTCTTAATTTTGCACCCTTGAAAATCGTGACCAAAAAAGGATAGAAAATGCTGGGTAACATAATGTCAGAAGCCGAGGCGGCTTTGTTCTGGAATATAATCACAACAACGGGTAAAGCCGTTATAACCGCGCATTCCGCGCCCGACGGCGACGCGATAGGCTCTTCGCTCGCCCTTGCCTCGTATTTGCGCACAAACGGCGTGGACGCGAAAATTGTGATGCCCGACAGTCTGCCCGATTTTCTTATGTGGCTTCCCGGTGCGTCAGCCATAGTTTGCCACGATGTCGCGCCGGCGGAGGCGGAACGCCTTGTGGGCGAGGCCGACACTGTTTTCTGTCTCGACTTCAACGACCTTTCGAGAATCCACACCCTTGCCCCGGCGGTGGAAAACAGCAATGCGCACAAGGTTATGATAGATCATCATCCCGAACCTGTGCTCGAAACAGAATTGAGGGTTTGCCGCCCCGACCTCAGCTCGGCTTCCGAGGTTGTTTTCCGCATACTGTGGCAAATGGGGCATTTCCCCGCCATGACAAGGGAAGAGGCCGTGTGCGTGTATTGCGGCATGATGACCGACACGGGTGCTTTCGCCTACAATTCGTCAAGCCCGGAGATTTATTTCATAATAAGCGAACTGCTCACAAAGGGCTTCGACAAGGACAAGGTTTACCGCAACGTTTACAACAACTACTCCAAAAGCCGTGTGAGGCTCACCGGCTACATTCTTTATAACAAGCTGCATTTCTACCCCAAACTGCGTGCGTGCTATTACACGCTCACCGGCGAGGAGATGAAGCGTTTCAGTTTCCAGCGCGGCGACACCGAGGGGCTTGTCAACATGCCGCTGGTGGTGAAGGGCATGAGACTTTCAATAGCCCTGCGCGAGGACACCGAGGGCGGGAAGATAAGGATTTCGCTGCGGTCGGTGGATGATTTCCCGTGCAACAAGATGGCGGCGGAGTTCTTCAACGGCGGCGGGCATCTCAACGCCTCCGGCGGGGAGCTGTACTGCACAATGGACGAGGCTGTGGAGCAGGTGAACCGTGCGGTGGCGGCATACGCCAAGCTGCTTTGACACGCAAGCGGCGGCACGGGATTTTTCCGGCGTATTTAGCGCGAAAACGCAACTGTCTGAAAACCAACGGTATATCAGATTTTGGCAAGCCTTCGTAACTTTTTGTTTTTCAGAGACTTGCAAGCGGCAAAAAAAGGTCTGATGTAGTTTGAATTATATCAGACATAATTTTTCCTGCATAGGACGTAGTTTTTCCTGTGTCCGATGTAGTTTTCGTGGATGGGTTGTACGTGTATGCTGTTATGGGATATGTTTGCAATAGCAAAGCTTCCGTCCCGTTTTTATATGCCTGTCTGGTAATCCGTAATCATTATCGAGGAGGACAAGCCTTTTTTATAGCTCCCCGAAATGTAAACAGGACCTTTTTGCAGCTTTTGCTTTATGGGAATTTCATTCTTGACAGGCATGCTAATTGTTTGCCCCTCAATTTCAAACATAATTGCAGAGGGGGATCGGTAGCCCGAGGAAAAGGCATCTTCGATTTGCGAGCTGAAATAGTTCTCCTCCTGGTTTTCCGCGTAAGCCACGTTAAGGGCAAAGAATAGCGCGAGGGAGACACAAAATGCCCACCATCCGATAATGGGGGATTTTACTTTGCTTTTTACAAGGAATTTCATTACTGCCATTGCGGAGGCGACAATTAACAGGACTGCATATAAAAAGGAAAAGTCCGTGTAAAAAACCATGTTGTATTGGGAGAAGTAGTAACCTGTAAGCAAAACGACGCATGGCGGCAAAAAGTGTTTGTAATACACCCTGTCCCCGTTTTTCCCGCCTGGCTTTTTGCGCGCTTTCTTCATCGTTTCAATTCCGCTTGTTGTTGTAATCTTCGTGAATGCCCACGAGCGTCTGTGTCTGTGTTGCCATAATTCTATAACGGTTTAATGTTACAAAGATAATGAAACTGTCTTGAAAAGCCTGATGATTGGGCGATTTTGCTTATATTTGCAAGAAATAATATTACAAAACCAATCAAGACAAAAAACATGAAAACCAACAGAAGGGATTTCTTGAAAACCGTTGGCGGGATAGGATTGTTTTCCATAGTCCCGAGCAGTGTGCTGGGCGGCAGGGGAAGAGTGGCCCCAAGCGACCAGTTGACCAAAGGCATCATAGGCGTTGGCGGCATAGGCCGTTCGTCCTATCATTTCACGAGCGACAAATATTGCCGCCTTGTGGCGTTGTGCGACGTTGACAGCAAACACCTTGAGCAGGCAAAGGCCGAGGCCAAGGAGAGGTTCAAGGAGGATTGCGCAACTTACCACGATTTCCGCGACCTTATAAAAGACCCCAACGTTGACGTGGTTCACATTGCCACGCCCCCCCATTGGCACGCGCTTATGTCGATTGAGGCCGCAAAGGCGGGCAAGGATATCTGGTGCGAAAAGCCGATGACCCGCACCATAGGCGAGGGACGCGCCGTTAAGGAGGCGGTGAAGAGATACAACCGCATTTTCCGCCTCAACACATGGTTCCGCTTCAAGGACACGTTCTACGGTCTCGGCACGACGGTTGAGCCGCTCAAGAAGCTCGTGAAGAGCGGGATGCTCGGGTGGCCGCTGAAATTCACCGTGTCGGGGGCGACCGGCTTCACGTGGAAATTCTACTGGGTGGGCAAGGAAAACCTCGCGCCCGAACCTGTCCCCTCAAACCTCGACTACGACATGTGGCTAGGCCCTGCCCCCTACAAGCCATATAACGTTCACCGCACCCACCAAACCTTCCGGGGCTATTGGGATTATGACGGCGGGGGACTCACGGATATGGGGCAGCATTATCTTGACCCTGTGCAGTATCTTCTCGACAAGGACGACGAGTCGCCGGTTAGGATAGAGGTTGACGCTCCGCAGCAGCACCCCGACGCAGTAGGGATATGGCACAAGATTACCTACACCTACGCCGACGGATGCCAGATTGTGCTCGAGGGCGAAGGCTTTGAATCTCCGGGAAAGACCCCTTACATCGAAGGGCCTAAGGGAAAAGTGTTCCGTGGCTTTGAGTGCACGATTCCCGACGTTATGAACAAGATTGCCGAAATGCCAGCCCCCGAACCGCAGCGCACGGACTTTATAGAGTGCATACGCACACGTCAGAAGTTCGCCCTCAACGAGGTTAACGGACACCGCAGCTGCACCCTCGTGAATATGGCGGCGACGGCCCTGCGCCTTAACCGAAAGGTGCTCAACTACGACCCGGCAACGGGAACGTTTGTAGGCGACCCCGATGCAACGGCAATGATAAACCAGCCAATGCGCGGCGAGTGGCATCTTTAACACAAAAAACACCCTAAACTGAATACAGAAAATGAAAAAGTATATATCATCATTCCTGATAGCGGTTTTGTGCTTCGCAACTGCTTTTGCACAGACCGACAGCCGCAACCGCGTGGCATCCACAATAGTCGCCGACGGGCTTGCGCAGCTTCCGGCGAAAAACCTCGCCGCTTTCAACCAGGTAATTGCCGAAATGGCTTCGACCGGCGAGGAGGGCGTTCTGCAGATTGCGGGAAACCTGAAGCCTGCGGGCAATGGCGTGAAAAATGCAGTGTTTGAATACGCGCTAAGCGGCATTACTGACTACGCCGCAAGCAAGGACGGAGAAAAATGCCGCGCCGGCGTGAGAAGCGGGCTTGTCAAAGCTTCGGAGAAGTGCGGCGACGAAACAAACAAGGCGTTTCTCCTCACCCTTTTGCGCCGCGTGGCAACACCTGCTGACTTTGCGCTTTTCGCTAAATATCTCGGCAATGAAAAACTCTCAGTTCCCGCTCTCGCCGCGATAGAGAGCATGAAAGGGATAGACGCAGACGCTCTTAATCTTGTCAGGACTTCAACAAACGTGTCGCACTGCTCGCTCGCCAAGATCGTAGAGGCGCGCAAACTGAACGGAGTTGAGGATCTTTTGATCTCATGGATAAAGGGCGCGGACAGCAAAACGAAAATCGCAATCTATGACGCTCTTGCCGCTGTGGGTTCCGAAAAATCGCTGAAGGTGCTTGAGGGCGCGGCAAAGGCAGCCGGTTTTGCCCCTGACGACAGCCGTGCGCTCGATGCCTATCTAAAACTGCTCAACCGTTCAGACGGCAAACTCGCTTTGAAGGCTGCGAAAACCCTTGTCAAGACTGATGCGCCGGCAACCCGTTGCGCAGGTTTGGCCTTGCTGTTGAAATCTTCGGGCAACGGGGCTGCGAAAGAAATATTGAAGGCTTTGAAGGACGGCAACATTGAATACCGCAACACGGCCCTTGACTTTGCAAAGGAGAACGCCGGTGAGGGAATTTTCGCCACGGTTGCGGCGAATTTCGCCAAACTCCCCGCCAACGCCAAGGTTGATGTTGTGAAATGGCTCGGCAACAACCACGCCAAAGCGCAGGAGCCGGTTATTCTCTCGGCTGTTGCGGCAAAGGATTCCGCCTTGTCGTGCGCCGGCATG
>CAKRMO010000010.1 GCA_934364765.1 uncultured Bacteroidaceae bacterium
TTGTCAATGCGGCTTATCACATCGTTGTAGTCGCCTTGCATTATGTCGCCAAGGTTTGCCAGTACGGCTGAGTTGATTTGCGCCTCTTCGGTCTGCTTTTGGTTTTTGTCGCACGAGGTCATGCCGGCAAGCGTGAGCATTGCGGCAAAGGCGACTGCTGATTTTCTCATAATATCCATAGTTTTTGTATTTTCTGTTTCAGTCCCATTTCTCGCGGCGCAGGGGGTAGTTTCCGCGCAGCCATTCGAATTTCTGCGGCTCTGCCTTCAATGCTGCCGTGTCGCGCAGAGGGTTGTAAAGTTGCAAGGCCCTGTCGTGTTCGTCCCCTATGGGTTTCAAATTTTGCGGCAAGGCGGGCGGGCTTACTGTGAAGTCCGGGCTTACACCGAAGAACCTGCACAGCGCGGCAAGCGACATCCGCGTGGCGTTAGCCTTTCCGTCGGCTGAATATCCCGCTATGTGTGGCGTGGCGATTGTTGCCCTTTCAAGCAGTTGCCTGTTAATGCGTGGCTCGTCCTCCCACGTGTCTATCACGGCGGCCCTTGTCGTGCCGCTTTCGAGCGAGCGCAGCCACGCGCCGTTGTCAGCCACCGCGCCACGGCTTGCGTTAATGATTACAGGCTTTTTGCCGAGAGAGTCGAAGAACTCCGCGCCGGCAAGGTGGAATGTGGGGTGTGCGCCGCCTTTTGAAAGGGGTACGTGAAAGGTTATCACATCGCACTCCCGCTGCAAGGTTTCAAGGCTTTCAAAGCCTTTTTCCCCGGCATCGCTGCGCGGCGGGTCGTTGAGCAGCGTGGCGCATCCGAGTTCGCGGCAAGCTTTCAGCACTTCCGTTCCCACGTGTCCCACACCTGCAATTCCCACGGTGCAGCGGCCCAAGTCCACAACGCCATGCCTTGCCAGCACAATCATGGAGCTTTTGAAATATTGTCCAACTGACGCGGCGTTGCAGCCCGGGCAGTTGGTCCATGCTATTCCCGCTTTCTCCAGATACGCCGTGTCTATATGGTCGAAACCAATTGTTGCGGTAACCACAAACCTCACCTTGCTGCCGGCGAGAAGCGCGGCATCGCACCGCGTGCGTGTCCTCACAACAAGCGCGTCGGCATCTATAACGTCTTTGGCGGTAATCTCCGCGCCTGGAATATACACGGCCTCAAACCCAAGAGCCTCGGGCTTGCCTTTGATGTAGGGAATTTTGTCGTCAATGACTACTTTCATGATTACAAGGAATGCGCTGCATATTTTACAGATTTACAAAGGTAGTGTTTTTGCGCCAATTACCTTTGCTTGGGGTGAGAAATCAGAAAGGCGGGTTGCTTTGCAAACTGCATACGTTTCCGTGCGGCTGTATTGTTGCCGGAGAAATGGCAAATACAGTCCAAAAAGTGCGTAACATACTGAATTTCAAAAGAATGCCCTAACAAAAGATATGTTTTGTAACGATTTGTTTTTCAGAGGCTTGCAAGTGCCGAAAAAAGGTCTGATGTAGTTTGAATTATGTCTGATATAATTTTTCCTGCATAGGACATAGTTTTTCCTATGTCCCATGTAGTTTTCCGGATGTTTTAGGAAAGAAGTTCGTTTTATGTTTTGCGCCATTTGTAAGGGCGTATTGCATACGCCCTGTACGCCACCGCACAAACCGCTGCCGCAACAACCGCAAAAACAACGCAATTCGGGCGTATGCAATACGCCCCTACGGCGGTGAAAATTGCTGGTAAATTGTGTGTTGCGATTTGCAAGAGTGCACTGTGTGCGCTTGAATTACATTCGTCTTGCTGTTTTTTGCGCGGGTGCATAAAACGGATAAAAGAAATGTTTTTGGTGTGAAACCACGCGCCGTTCAGCGGAAAAACATTACTTTTGCTATGAGTAAAAACGTAAAATACTTAAACGCATGACATTCACCGATATTTGCCGACAAGTTTTCCGTCAGGCGATAACAGACTACCATCAGTCGGACAACGTGGACTCCGCAATGCAGAACCCTTACCCCGAGGGCGACATTAAGTATGAGCTGTACACAAAGGAGTGGATTGACACCGTGCAGTGGCATTTGGAGGACATAATACGCGACCCGAAAATCAAGCCCGCCACCGCGCTCGAGATTAAGCGCAGGATAGACCGCAGCAACCAGGCGCGCACCGACCTCGTGGAGCGCATAGACAGCTATTTCCTGACTAAATTCAAGGACGTGAAGCCCCTGCCCGACGCCACGATAAACACCGAAAGCCCGGCGTGGGCAATAGACCGTCTGGCAATCCTCGCGCTGAAGATTTACCACATGAGGATAGAGGCGGAGCGGAAGGACGCCTCGGAAGAGCACCGCAGCCGCTGCCAGGAGAAGCTCAACGTTCTGACGGAGCAACAGAAGGACCTTTCCGCAGCCATTGACACACTGCTTGACGACATAGCGGCGGGGCGCAAGTACATGAAGGTTTACAAACAGATGAAGATGTATAACGACAAGGACACCAACCCGGTGCTCTATGCCGCAGGAAAATAAAAATATTTCCGCAATGCCCGCAGATTTGTTCAATTACCACAGGCGCACTACATACAACGTGCACGTGGGGCGCACTCCGCTGGGGAGCAACAACCCCATAAGGCTGCAAAGCATGAACACCACTTCCACCGACGACGTGGGCGGGAGCGTGGAACAGGCGGTGCGCATAGTGCGTGCCGGGGCGGATTACGTGAGGCTCACCACCCAGGGAATGCGCGAGGTGGAGAACCTCGCCAAGATACACGAGGAGCTTCGGAATATGCGCGTCAAGACCCCGCTGGTTGCCGATGTGCATTTCAACCCCGCCGTTGCCGACGCGGCGGCAAAGGTTGTGGAGGCTGTGAGAATCAATCCCGGCAACTACGTTGACCCGGCACGTGTGTTCAAGCATATAGAATATACCGACGAAGAATACTCCGCAGAGCTGCGGAGACTTGAGGAAAGGTTTGTGCAGTTGCTCGAAATATGCAAAAGCTACCGCACGGCATTGAGGATTGGCGTTAACCACGGCTCGCTGTCCGACAGGATAATGAGCCGCTACGGCGACACCCCTGCGGGAATAGTGGAGAGCTGCATGGAGTTCCTGCGGATTTGCGTGAGGCACGACTTCCTCGATGTTGTTGTGTCGATAAAGGCGAGCAACCCTGTCGTGATGGTGCAGTCGGTGAGGCTGCTCGTGAAAACAATGGACGAGGAGGGAATGAAGTTCCCGCTCCACCTTGGCGTAACCGAAGCCGGCGAGGGCGAGGACGGACGCATAAAGAGCGCATTGGGGATAGGCGCGCTGCTGAACGACGGCATGGGCGACACGATAAGGGTGTCGCTGTCGGAAGAGCCGGAGCGCGAAATCCCCGTGGCACGCAAACTTGTGCGCCACATACTTTACCGCCGTGGCAAGAAGCGCATATCGGGGCTTGCGCCCGAAGACTTCAACTATATATGCCCCGAACGCCGCGCCACACGTCCTGTGATGAACATCGGCGGGGACAACGTTCCCGTTGTGGTGGGCGTGAACTCGGCGGCGGGGGATTACGGGATAGACAACCGCCCCGACTACGTTTACATAGGCGGCTTCGACACCACCAAGACATACGACCGCGCGATGAACTACATTGTTGACGGCCCTAACTACGACGGCCGCCCGAACGTGTTCCCGCTCTATACGCCCGACAACATCAGGCTGCTGCCCCAAATCGAAGCCCCGCTGAAATTCATCGAGGTTGTGCCGTTCTTCTTCAACGACGAGATAACCGAATGCCTGCGCGGAAACCCCAACGCGGTGCTTGTGATACGCAGCGACTCGCGCAACTCGCTTGGCGAGGCACGCGCCATAATCCATTCGCTAACCAGGGCGGGAGTCAGAAACCCGGTGATATTCTGCAAGGCATACGACTTTTCCGCCGCCCAAAAGGAGGATTTCGGGATAGCTTCCGCCGCCGATTTGAGCAATCTGCTTTTCGACAGGCTCATTGACGGGATATGCGTTTATGAGAACCACGAGGAAAAAGCCAACAAGATTGCGCAGAAGGACGTTCTCTCCACAGAGTTTTCCATACTCCAGGCCGTGCGCCAGCGCATAACAAAGACGGAATACATAAGCTGTCCTGGCTGCGGCCGCACGCTGTACAACCTGCAAGAGACAATAGCCCGCGTAAAAGCCGCCACGCAGGGAATGAAAGGGCTGAAAATAGCAATAATGGGCTGCATAGTCAACGGACCGGGCGAGATGGCCGACGCAGACTATGGGTACGTGGGCGCGGCACGCGGCAAGGTGAGCCTGTACCGGAAGAAAGAGTGCGTGGAGCGCAACATCCCCGAAGAGGAAGCCGTGGAGCGTCTGCTCGCCCTCATCAGGAACGACAGGGAATAGCGCGGCGGCAAGCCATACCGCGTTAGGAATGCAACGTTTGCATATCGAATTTGAGGAAAGTATGGCAGGCTTGGCACAACATGGCGAAATGTGCAAAACATTTTAGAAAGTTTAATCATTTAACCGCGCGGGCTTTTGCGGGCAAACCGATAAAATTACTATTTTTGCAGTGGTCAAAAGCGCAAGATTGCGCCTGACAAAACAGAATACTTTTATAAAAACATAAAATCATGGAATACGTAACAAACGAAAAGCTTACCATTGTCGGCGCAGCCGGAATGATAGGCTCAAACATGGTGCAGACGGCGCTGATGCTTAAGCTCACCCCTAACATTTGCCTTTACGACGTATTCTCAGCCGAAGGCGTGGCTGAGGAAATGCGCCAGAGCGGTTTCGATGACGCAAACATCGTTTCCACAACTGACGCCAAGGAAGCCTTCACTGGTGCAAAATACATCATATCCTCGGGCGGCGCACCCCGCAAGGAGGGAATGACACGCGAAGACCTTCTTGCCGGCAACTCAAAGGCTGCGCAGGAACTCGGCGAGAACATCAAGAAATACTGCCCCGATGCAAAATTCGTTGTGGTCATCTTCAACCCCGCCGACATCACAGGTCTCGTAACCCTTGTGCACAGCGGTTTGAAGCCCAATCAGGTTGCAACTCTCGCAGCCCTCGACTCAACACGCCTCAAAGGCGCGCTCGCAAAACACTTCGGCGTTAGCCAGGCTGTTGTAAAGAATGCGTACACCTATGGCGGACACGGCGAGAAGATGGCAGTGTTTGCTTCCCCCACCACAGTTGACGGCGTAAAGCTGCTCGACGTTATAGCCGGCAAGGCAACCGTAAACGGCAAGGGCCTCACCGCAGAGGAGTGGAAGCAGATGCAGGTTGACGTAACCAAGGGCGGCGCAAAGATTATAGAGCTTCGTCGCCGCAGCTCGTTCCAGAGCCCGTCGTATCTGGCAGTGAAGATGATCGAAGGCGCAATGGGCGGCGAGGAGTTCAACTACCCCGCAGGCACATACGCCGACACAGCACGCTACCACCACGTTATGATGGCAATGCCTTCGCGCATCACATCTGACGGCGTTTACACCAAGCCCGTAATCGGCACAAAGGAGGAAATCGCAAATCTCGACGCAAGCTACGAGCACTTGCAGAGCATGCGCGACCAGGTTATCGGCATGGGCGTGCTTCCCCCTGTGGAGAAGTGGGGCGAACTTAACCCCAACCTCTGATTGCGGTTATTTTCATAAGAAAGCGACAATCCGCAGCACGTATGTGCTGCGGATTTTTTTTGCCTCGCCGCGACGGAGCGGTTTCTAAAAATCTAAGCCGGATGTTTGGCGAAAAAGAATAAAAAGCTACTTTTGCATTTGGTGAACCATATAAACTCAGAAACATGAAGAAAGCTTTCTTTGCAATGATATTGCTTGCTGCGGCATCGTATGCCGGCGCACAGACAAACGAGCCTGTTACTTTGCCCATGCCAGTTGAGGCCCAGCGCCCCGTGGTTGTGCAGCAGCCGCGCTTCGGCTATCTCGACTACCGCGCAGTGTTCGAGTCGATGCCCGAATACGCCGAGGCGCAGAAGAGCCTTGCGGAAATAAAGGCCAAGTATGACACTGAAACCGCCCACAACGAGGAGACGTTCAAGCGTATGTACCTTGAGTTCCTGCAAGGGCAGAAGGATTTCCCCCAGACTATCATGCTGAAGCGCCAGAAGGAGTTGCAGGAGGCAATGGAAAGCGGCGTGAAATTCCGCAACCAGGTGGCGGATTTGCTCAGCAAGGCGCAGCAGGAACTCGAAAAGCCTTTGATAACAAAGCTCGACAGCGCAATAACGCTTGTTGGGCAAGAACGCGGCTATGACGTGATTATAAACACCGGCGAAAGGGGATTCCCATTCATAAACAAGATTACGGGTGAGGACGTAACGCTGCTTGTCAAGGAAAAGCTTGCGGCCATAAAGCCATGAGCATTCCCGGAAGCGGACCGATAGGGGTGTTCGACAGCGGATATGGCGGACTTACCATTTTGCGCCGCATACGCCAGTTGCTGCCGCAGTATGACTATGTGTTTCTGGGCGACAACGCACGCGCCCCGTATGGCACACGTTCCTTTGAGATTGTTTACCAGTTCACGCTCGAGGCGGTCAAGACTTTGTTCGGGCGCGGCTGCCGCCTCGTGATACTCGCCTGCAACACGGCTTCGGCAAAGGCCCTGCGCACGATACAGCAGAACGACCTTCCGCAGACAGACCCCGAAAGAAGGGTGCTGGGAGTTATACGCCCCACTGTCGAGGCCATAGGCGGCATAACGCGCAAACGCCACGTGGGCGTGCTCGCAACAGCCGGCACAATACATTCCGAATCTTACAATATGGAGATCGGAAAACTCTTTCCCGACATCAAGGTAACGGGACAGGAGTGCCCCATGTGGGTTCCGATAATCGAAAACCGCGAATACGCCTCTCCTGGTGCGGATTATTTTGTCAGGGAGTATATAGGCAAACTGCTTGACAAAGACCCGGAGATAGACACCATTATACTTGGCTGCACCCACTATCCGCTTATGATTGACAAGATAAGGCAATACACGCCCGAGGGCATACAGCTCGTGCCGCAGGGTGAGTATGTGGCGAAAAGCCTTGCCGACTATCTTTCGCGCCATGCCGACATGGCGGCGCGTTGCACCAAGGGCGGCAAGTGCGAGTATTTCACGACCGAAGACCCGCAGCAGTTCAGCCCCTCCGCCTCCGTTTTCATGTGCGACAACGTGGAGGCGCAGCAAATTTCGTTGCAGTAATCAGCGTTTCTTCGGTAAATCAGGAAATCACCCGCTGTAGGGGCGTATGCAATATATCCTTACAAATTCCGCAAAACCAATACCGCTAAAATTACATTTGATGTAGGAAAAACTATGTCCTATGCAGGAAAAATTATGTCTGATATAATTCAAACTACATCAGACCTTTTTTCCACGGTTTGCAAGCGTGTGAAAACCAGATGCTTACAGAATAAATTTGCAATCAGGATAAATTGTTGGTAATCAATGAGGTAAGGCGTAGTCCGCACTTCGGCAAAAACAGCGTGGGATGACTGCGGAAATATGCGCTTGGGATGCCGCTTTGCGCGGCTGGTGTGGAAAATCACCGGAAATAAGGGAAAATACGCAAAAACAAGTGCCGTTGCGTGGGGCGCAATGCCAATAATTTCTTATCTTTGCGCAGTATATAATGTGCATACAATAAACAAAAACCAGCAATGTCAAAGACAATAAACATCGTATTAGCTTTGGCCGGGGCTGTGGCTCTCACGTCTTGCAGCAAGATGGGCGCACTTTCGGCCGACAATTTCACAGTAACCCCCAACCCCATGGAGACAAACGGGGGCAAGGTTGACGTTACGATAAACGGAAAATTCCCGCAGAAATACATGAAGCGCAAGGCGGTGGTAACCGTTACCCCCGTCATGAAATACGGCGGCAACCAGACACCCGGGCAGAGCGCACGCTTCCAGGGCGAGAAGGTTGAGGGCAACGACCAGGCAATCTCCTACAAGGTTGGCGGCAACTATACTATGAAGAACTCCTTCAAGTATGTGCCCGAGATGCAGCAGAGCGAGCTTTACCTGAAGTTCGACGGCAAGATAGGCAAGAAAACCGTGAAGATACCCGAAGTTAAGGTGGCTGACGGCGTTGTTGCCACAAGCGAGCTGCTCAAGCGCACGCTTGCATCGGCAAACCCCGCAATCGCCCCCGACGCTTTCGTGCACGTGCTGAAACAGAAGCAGGAGGCGAGCATCCAGTTCCTCATCCAGCAGGCCAAGATACGCAACTCGGAGCTGAAGAAGACATCCGTGCAGGATTTCATCAAGACTTTGCGCGACATCAAGGCTGACCAGGACCGCAAGGAGCTCAACAACGTGGAGGTTTCGGCTTACGCTTCCCCCGACGGCGGCCTGAAGCTGAACGACAAGCTCGCCGCACAGCGCGAGAAGACGAGCAAGGGATACGTGAACCAGCTGCTGAAAAAGGAGAAGGTTGCCACCAATGTTGACACCCGCTATACGGCCCAGGACTGGGACGGTTTCCAGCAGCTCGTTTCGGCATCGAATATCCAGGACAAGGAGGTTATCCTCCGCGTGCTTTCCATGTACAAGGACCCCGAACAGCGCGAGCAGCAGATAAAGAACATTTCTTCCGCATTCCGCGAGCTGGCTGACGAGGTGCTTCCGCAGTTGCGCCGTTCACGCCTCACCATAAACTACGACCTCATAGGCCGCAGCGACGACGAGATTGTTGAGCAATACAAGAAAGACCCCTCACAGCTTTCCGTTGAGGAGCTTCTCTACTCCGCAACATTCACGGAAAATCCCGCAGAACAGGAGGGCATCTACAAGAAGACCGCCGAGCTTTACCCGAAAGACTACCGCGCATTCAACAACCTTGCTGCCATTGCTTATATGAAGGGCGACGCTTCGGCAGCAAAGAACTACATCGCAAAGGCAAACGCAGCCAAGGCCAACAACCCCGAAGCCAATGTCAACGCCGGTATGCTCGCATTGCTTGAGGGCGATGTTGACGCGGCTCAGAACTACATTGCAAAGGGCAACGGCGCAAACAACTACAACGAGGCTCTCGGCAACCTGAACATCGCTAAGGGCAACTACGCACAGGCGGCAAACTACTTCCGTGGCGTTAAGACCAACAGCGCGGCTCTTGCGCAGATTTTGAGCAAGGACTACGACAGTGCCTCGAAGACTCTCGCCGGGATTGCAAAGCCCGACGCAACCACAAGCTATCTGAAGGCTGTTCTCGCAGCACGCACAGGCAACAAGCAGGACGCTGTCAGCAACCTCAAGGATGCCGTGGCCAAGGACGCAACCTACGCTTCATACGCCGGCAAGGATTTGGAATTTGCCAAATTCGCCGCTGACGCCGCTTTCAAGAGCATCGTGAAGTAACACTGCGGCAAGGCAGGCATCATGCGTAGCCGCAATTATATCATAATGGCACTCGCAGCTCTCGTTCTCGGGAGCTGCGGTGTGCCTGAAAACAGGTTTCGGCTGGACGGAAAATTCAAGAATATCCGTTCAGCCGATATCTTCATTTATTCCGAGGACAAGTATGACACCCTGCGCATACGCGATGGCAAGTTTGTGTATGAGCGCGACTTGACGGAGCCGGAAATCCTCACGATACAATATCCCGACTTCTCGCAGCGCAAGATAATTGCCGAGCCGGGAAAGGTGGCGAAATTCGTTACGGATGCCGCCGATTTGGCAAAGACACGCGTAACCAAGACAGAGGAGAACGAGCTTCTCACGCAGTTTTACCACGACATAGAGGGCAAGCGCGAAGACCAGGTGAAGAATATCGCCGCCGACTTTGTGAACAAAAACCCCAAGACCCTTGCGGCGCAGGCTGTGTTCGAGACTTATTTGCTTGAGGTGAAAAACATCGACGCGCCGTTGGTGAAGCGTCTTTTTGCGCTACTTTTGAAACAGCAGCCGCACAACTCCCAACTGAGCGGGCTTGCCGGCAAGGTTATGCCCATGCTTTCCACAATGCCGGGCGCAAAAGCCCCGGACTTCAAGGTGAAAACTTACAAGGGCAACGAAGTGTCGCTGAAGGATTTCGCGGGAAAATATCTGCTTGTCAGTTATTGGGCTTCGTGGGAGTATGACAGTTTTCAGCAGATACGGGGCCTGAAAAACCTTGTGAAGCCTTTCATGGGGCGCATGGCACTTGTGAACGTCTGCCTCGATTACGACATACGCAGCTTCCGCAACACAATGATGCGCGACACGCTCCCGGGAAACAACATCTGCGACCAAAAAGCCTGGAACAGCCCGCTGGTAAGGCTTTTCGGCGTTAGCTATGTGCCGGGCAACGTTCTGGTTTCGCCCGAGGGCAAGATACTCGCCCGCGACATCAAGCAGTCCGACCTCAAGGCGCGGCTCGGCAAATACATAAAACCATAACCCAAAAACTTCCCGCCATGCTTGTGCGCCTGTATTCAGCAGCCGTCAACGGCCTCGACGTAAAAACGGTGGAGGTTGAGGTGAACATATCCAAAGGTGCCAACTACTCCATCGTGGGTCTGCCCGACAGCGCCGTGCGCGAGAGCTATTTCCGCACACGCACGGCAATTTCCAACAGCGGTTTCCACCAGTCCACAGCGCATATAGTGGTGAACCTCGCCCCTGCCGACCTGCGCAAGGAGGGTTCGGGCTACGACCTGCCAATTGCCATAGGCATTCTCGCCGCCGAGGGGGCGGTTTGCAAGGAACGCCTCGAAAAGTTCATGCTTGTGGGGGAGCTTGGGCTTGACGGCACTCTTCGCCCTGTGCGCGGCGCTTTGCCCATATCAATTCATGCCCGCAAGGAAGAGTTCGAGGGACTTATTGTGCCCAAGGCAAATGTGCGCGAGGCCGCAGCGGTGAACAAACTCAAGGTTTACGGGGCTGACAGTCTGGCACAGGTTGCGGCGTTCTTCAACGGCAGGGAGGAGATTGCGCCAACCGAGATAGACACTCGCCGCGAGTTCTACGAACATCAGGCATCCTATATGGAGGATTTTTCGGACGTGCGCGGGCAGGAAAACGTCAAGCGTGCCTTCGAGGTGGCGGCAGCCGGCGGGCACAACATTCTGCTCGTGGGAAGTCCGGGCTGCGGCAAGTCGATGATGGCTAAGCGTCTCCCCTCGATACTTCCGCCCCTCACCCTTTCAGAAAGCCTTGAAACAACCCAGATACACTCTGTGGCGGGAATACTTGATGACAAAACATCGCTCGTAACGGTTCGCCCATTCCGCAACCCCCACCACACCATTTCTGACGTGGCTCTTATCGGCGGCGGCACGAATTTCATGCCGGGCGAGATAAGCCTTGCCCACAACGGTGTGCTTTTCCTTGACGAGCTTCCCGAATTCAGCCGCTCCGCCCTCGAAACAATGCGCCAGCCGCTCGAAGACCGCATGGTGAACATCACACGTACCAAGTACAATGTAACACTCCCGTGCTCGTTCATGCTGGTTGCGTCGATGAACCCCTGTCCGTGCGGCTACCACAACGACCCCACGCACACCTGCGTGTGTTCCCCCGGACAGATACAACGCTACATGAACCGCATTTCCGGCCCGCTGCTCGACCGCATTGACGTGCAGGTGGAGATACAGCCAGTGCCGTTCAAAAAGCTGTCGGAAGCCGCGCCCGGAGAACCGTCGGCGGAGATACGCAAGCGCGTCATCGCCGCCCGCAACATACAGAGTGAGCGTTTCAAGGACACAAAGGGGGTTTACTGCAATGCCCAGATGTCCGACAGGATGATACACGAGTATGCCGCCCCCGATGAGCATGGCCTTAAAATACTGCGCATGGCAATGGAGAAGCGTTCGCTGAGCGCACGCGCCTACACCCGCATATTAAAAGTGGCGCGCACCATCGCCGACCTCGCAGGGAGCGCAACCGTAACGGCGGAGCATATCGGCGAGGCCATAGGCTACAGAAACCTCGACCGCAGTGATTGGGCGGAAAGCTGAAGAAGGGTTAAAAAGGTTACTTCCACTTACTTGCTCATTATGCTCCGTTTCTCAACAACCACAGAAGAAGCCAAGTAAAAGCCAATATCAGAAGGTCTGCAAGATGAGAAACATAAAAAGCAAACACCTTATATTGCCTCTTATAATTATAGGCATAATGGTTATTGCCGCAGTTAATTATAGTCTTTCATATAGCAGGAGAATTGGCAATACTCGCTTTTACCTTGTAAGAACAATTGCAGATTCCCAAGAGGGCAAGCCATTGGCGGGTCTGTATTATAAACCTGTGGCAACATCCGGATATAATGGCGAAAACACTCCTGGCTTTCCTGTTTCCATATTGTGGAATGACAAGTATATTATTTCAAAGTATTTTTGTGGCAATAATCCCGCTGTCATTGAATACTTAATAATAAATATGGATAGCATAAAAAGGGATAATGGCGAGATGACAGATGTCCGTACATTCATTAACGAGGAGGATTATAAGAATTATTTGAAGCAAATACATCTTTCAGAATCAGAAATGAACAAAACTGACAACCATATTGCATGGTGGGAAAGATTTTTTTGAAGGAAAGTCTTTCAACAAGCAGTGTATGGGTAGATGAAATATGCGGACTCCCTTTCTCCGTCCGCATGAATGTCTGGTTCAGATACAGCCGTTCCGTTTTTGAGGTTATTCCGCAGCATTATCACTCACAAAACCGCAGATGTCGCCAAAATTGCGCAACACATTGAGTTTCAAGAGAATGACCAAACAGAGAATGCTCGCTGTAACGTTTTGTTTTTCAGGCGTTTGCAAGCGGCAAAAAAAGGTCTGATGTAATTCAAATTATATCAGACATAATTTTTCCTGCATAGGACATAGT
>CAKRMO010000011.1 GCA_934364765.1 uncultured Bacteroidaceae bacterium
GGGAAATCCTCTGTTGCCAGCGGCAGCGAAAGGCAGTAGTCCCTGATTGTCTCAATGTTCATACAGCACAAATTTGCAATTGCATCCACAAAGTTACAACTTTTCCGGCAAAACCACGGCTGACACCGCCGCAGGTGGCATGGAATTTGTTTCATGACAACTGTACAACATAAAAACATAACGCTATGCTCAACAAAAAAATCGAAGAGGCACTCAACGCCCAGATAAACGCCGAAATGTGGTCGGCATACCTCTACCTGTCAATGGCGGCCCACTGCCACGCCAACGGCAACCCCGGAATGGGCAACTGGTTCGAGGTGCAGTTCCAGGAGGAGCAGGACCACGCGAAAATCCTGTTCAACTACATAATACAGCGCGGCGGACACGTGGAGCTGAAAGCCATCGACGCCGTGCCTACAGAATGGAAGTCGCCGCTTGATGTGTTTGAAAGCACACTGGCCCACGAGCAGAAAGTAACAGAACTGATAAACAACCTGTTCGCCCTCACCACGGCCGAAAACGACTACGCCACCCAAAGCATGCTCAAATGGTTTGTTGACGAGCAGGTGGAGGAAGAGGAAAACGCCCAGAACATAATCGACAACCTCAGGATGATAAAGGACAACGGCTACGGGCTTTACATGCTCGACAAGGAACTCGCCGCCCGCACATACACGCAGGCCGCGCCCCTCGCCGCAAAAGCCTGAACGCCCGCACAGGCACAGCCAAAACAAGGCTTGCACCGCCAGCATGGTGCAAGCCTTGCTTTTTTTCATGCCACGGCGCACAACGCGAATGGGGAAAAAACATTAGCCGCACCGTGCAATAATTCGCCGCCGCCGGGGTTAATAATATAGTTTATCATGAAAGTATCCATAATAACAGCCACCTTCAACAGTGCCGGCACAATAGCCGACACCCTTGAGTCCGTCCTCGCCCAAACCTACAGCGACATAGAATACATTGTGGTTGACGGCGACTCACGCGACGCCACCATGGACATAGTGAACAGCTACGCCCCGAAGTTCGGCGGGCGCATGAGGACAGTGAGCGAAAAGGACAACGGAATATACGACGCGATGAACAAGGGCATACGCATGGCCACCGGCGACATTGTGGGCATACTCAACTCGGACGACTACTTCACCTCCGCCGACGTGGTTGAGAAAATGGTCAGCGCGTTCCCGCCCGAAGCCGACGCGGTTTACGGCGACGTGCATTTCATACGCGACAAACGCCCCGGCGTGGTTGTGAGATACTACAGCTCGCGGCTGTTCCGCAGGTTCATGCTGCGCTTCGGCTTCATGCCCGCCCACCCGTCGCTCTACGTGCGCCGCGAAGTGTTCGCACGCGTGGGACTCTACAAGACCGACTACAAAATAGGCTCCGACTTTGAAATGGTGGTGAGGATGTTCCACACGTTCGGCATTGCCACACGCTACATACCGCTCGACTTCGTAACAATGAGAATGGGCGGCGCAAGCACGCGCAACATAGCCAGCCGCGCAACGCTGCTGAAGGAGGACACAAGGGCGTGCCGGGAAAACGGAATACACACAAACCGCTGCGTGATGTCGTGCAAATACATCTTCAAGCTAATGGAATACCGCCCCGGAGTGTTCCAGAGATAACCGTTGCGAATAACCTGTAAAACAACTATAAGCAATTGCAAAAAGCCCCTGTTCAAGGCTTTTTTGCATTAAAATGCAGGACAAAAAAGAAAAACCGCCGTATTTTCAACATTTTACCAAGGCTTTACGGGAATAAATTGCTAAATTTGTGCGTTTTTACGGACATAGGAATTTTCAGACGCAAGAAGAAAACAATAAAAGAAGATTTTTAGATGAATGTTATCAAGAAAACTGTTTCGCTTCCCGACGGACGGGAGATAAGCATCGAAACAGGCAAACTGGCGAAGCAGGCCGACGGCGCGGTGATGCTCAGCATGGGCGGCACAATGCTCCTCGCAACGGTATGCGCCGCACAAGACGCAGTACCGGGCACAGACTTCATGCCCTTGCAGTGCGATTACAGGGAACGCTACTCAGCGGCAGGACGCTTCCCCGGAGGGTTCACAAAACGCGAGGGACGCCCCTCCGACTACGAGATTCTCACGAGCCGTCTCGTTGACCGCGCACTCCGCCCGCTGTTCCCCTCGAACTATCATGCCGAAGTTTACGTAAACATAATGCTCTTCTCCGCCGACGGAGTGGACATTCCCGATGCACTTGCAGGCTTCGCCGCTTCGGCTGCGCTCGCCTGCTCCGACATTCCCTTTGAAGCTCCGATTTCAGAGGTCCGCGTGGCGCGCATAAACGGCGAATACGTGATAGACCCCACATACGAGCAGATGAAGAACGCCGACATGGACATCATGGTGGGAGCTACCGAAGAGAACATCATGATGGTGGAAGGCGAAATGGACGAAGTTTCCGAGCAGGACCTCATCGGCGCGCTCAAGGCCGCACACGAGGCAATAAAGCCCATGTGCCGCCTGCAGAAAGAGCTTGCCAAGGAACTCGGCACCGATGTGAAGCGCGAATACTGCCACGAGGACAACGACGAGGAATTGCGCGAAGAGGTGCGCAAAGCCTGCTACGACAAGGCATACCAGATTACGCTTGAAGGAAACCGCGACAAGCACGCACGCGAAGACGCTTTCTCGCAAATACGCGAGGACTTCAAGGAAGCATACGCGGCAGCGCACACCGACTTGGGCGAGGACGAGCTTGAAGAAAAGAACGCGCTTATCGACCGCTACTATTACGATGTGGAGCGCGATGCCATGCGCCGTTGCGTTCTTGACGAAAAACGCCGCCTTGACGGTCGCGGATATGCAGACATACGCCCCATTTGGTGTGAGGTAAGCCCGCTTCCCGCGCCCCACGGCTCGGCAATATTCACACGCGGGGAAACACAGGCACTCGCAACCTGCACGCTCGGCACAAAGCTCGACGAGAAGATGATTGACGAAGTGCTCGACCAGAGCATGCAGCGTTTCCTCCTGCACTACAACTTCCCGCCCTATTCAACAGGCGAGGCCAAGGCGCAAAGGGGCACCGGCCGCCGCGAAATAGGACACGGACACCTTGCATGGCGCGGACTGAAGGGCCAGATACCCGCAGATTTCCCCTACACCGTGCGCGTGGTGAGCGACATACTCGAATCCAACGGCTCGTCTTCAATGGCAACCGTATGCGCCGGCTGTCTGGCGTTGATGGATGCGGGCGTTCCCTTGAAGAACCCGGTTTCGGGTATTTCAATGGGCCTCATCAAAAACCCCGGAGAGGAGAAATACGCAGTGCTTAGCGACATTCTCGGCGACGAGGACCACCTTGGCGACATGGACTTCAAGACCACCGGCACGCCAAACGGCCTCACCGCAACTCAGATGGACATAAAATGCGACGGACTTTCATACGAAATCCTTGAAAAGGCGCTCATGCAGGCCAAGGAAGCACGCGAACACGTTTTGGGCGAAATGCTCAAGGTTCTCGACAAGCCGCGTGCCGACTTCAAGCCGCAGGTTCCGCGCATCGAGGCGTTCGACATTCCCAAGGAATACATCGGCGCAGTGATAGGCCCGGGCGGAAAGATTATCCAGGGCATACAGGAAGAGACCGGAGCCACCATAACCATCGAGGAAACCGACGGCGTTGGCAAGGTGCAGGTTTCAGCCCCAAACAAGGAGAGCATAGACGCCGCCGTTGCAAAAATCCGCGCCATTGTGGCAATTCCAGAAGTTGGCGAAACCTACGAGGCAAAAGTTGTGAGCATCATGCCATACGGCTGCTTCGTGGAATTCATGCCGGGCAAGGAAGGACTGCTCCACATAAGCGAGCTCGACTGGAAACGCTACGACACCGTTGAAGACGCAGGCATACACGAGGGCGACAAGATAAGCGTAAAGCTTCTCGACATAGACGCAAAGACAGGCAAGTTCCGCCTTTCCCACCGCGCACTGCTCGAAAAGCCCGAAGGCTACGAGGAACGTCCGGCACGCCGCCCGCGCCGCGAACCGAGAGGTGAACGCCGCGACGGCAACGACCGCCGCGAACGCCACAACGGCCCGCGCCACGAGCGCGGAGAGCGTTTTGAGCACAAAGGCAACGAAGGCGCAGAACCCCAAAACAACGAAACGCAGGAGTAAAACCTCCGGCAAACATACCGTCGGGGACATGGCGTAAAAACCACCCCCCCGCAAAGCAAACCAAACCGCAGCCCCGGCATCTTTGCCAAGGCTGCGGCTTTTTGTTACCGATTATCATTACGCTGCGGATGCTCGTTTTCTTTTAAGTCTTTGGTTTACAGGCGATTACCCTTGTCTTACAAATTATACATAAGCATCTGTTTCCCAATACATTGCAAGGCGCGAAAATTATGTCTGACGTAGTTTGAATTATGTCTGATATAATTTTTTCTACATAGGACATAGTTTTTTCTATGTCCTATGTAGTTTTCGGCAGCTGTGCATACTGTCATTAAAATCTGCCTTTTTCGGCATTTCCCGCGCCGGTGCCTTTGTACTTGCTTCCTGCTGTGTTGAAACGATAACTCACTGTCAGTTTCACAGCTTGCGAGTCGCTGTAATTCCATTTGTTGAGGAGCATACTTGTGCCGTAAGTGAACATCGAATTGCGGGCTGTGCGGAATATGTCCGTAGCCTGCAGTTGGAACGTCCAACGGTCCAGTTTTTTCACCACCCCAAAATTCATCTGCCAGCTCGGTTTCAGCGTCGCTATGGTCATGTCGCCGTATGTGTTTCCCGAAAAGTCCAAAGACAGAATGTAGTCATTCGGAAGGGAAAACGAGTTGTACCAACTTGCAAACAGCAGCGGGTTGTTCATTTTCCGGGTTGCGCCGTTGTGCATCATTTTGAAATCCTGCCCCATCAAAGTCAGGGACAACCGTGGCGACCACAGTCCGAACTTCGGGGTAAGGGACAGCGTTGCCGTGTATTTGTTAAGATGCGGATTGTTGACATTGTTGAAAATGTTCAGCGGCCTGTCCCCGCCGGGCTGCAAGTCAATCCGGCTGACTATGGCATCGTCAACATGCTGAAAGCTTGCGCCAAAATAAATCCAACGCCAAACGCCCGTCATTGTGATGTCGTGGATTATTTCGGGCTGCAGCTGCGGATTTCCTTTCTCGTAGGTAAATACATCATCGTACTGCATATTGCTGCTCAGCTCGCGGTAGGACGGGCGGCGCGTCTTCATCGCATAGTCAACAGACAGTTTCGCCTTTCCTATGGGGAACGATATGCCGGCGTTGGGGAACACCTTGTCATACTTTCGGCTTTGCCCTGCCATCCACACTTCATGCTCGTAATAGTCCGATGTGGTGTGCTCATACCTTAGTCCCGCCCCCAAGTCAGCCTTTCCCAAGGAAATGTCGTAAGACAAGAACCCTGCATATTTGCTCTCCTTTATATGGTCATCGGTTGAGGCGATTACCAGTTGCTCGTTGTCGTATGTTTGCTTGCGGTTTGTGAAGACAAGTTCGCCTCCGGCTTCCACCCTGCCCTTTCCCACAGGATGCGAAAACACGAGTTTGGAGGCGAACATCAGATTGTCGGCCTTGTTCACGCTGTTCACGCGGCTTTCCCCCGAAAGGCTGCTTAGTTCCTTTATATTCTGCACCGCCTTGTCCTGACGCACCACCAAATCGTTGTCGAAAGCTATGCTCCACTTGCCGGCTTCACCCCTGTAATAGGCATTCACATAGTGGGCTGGGGCGCGGCGGTGGTCCCATTTCAGGTCGTAGCGTATATTCTCCTGCTCCACGCCGTTTTTCGCCACGGTCTGCAACGTCGGCCAAGCGGAGGTGCTGTTCGGCATAAAGCTCGTATTATATTTTGCCCCGATTGAATGGTGTTCGTTGAGCGCGTAGTTGAAGCCTATATTCGAAGAGATTGAAGCCATGCTCTTTGGAAATATGCCTATGTCGCTGTGCATCCGCCACACGTCGCCGTCTTTCCAAACAGTTTTGTTGTCTTTCTGATGCTGATACCGCTGCACCAAATCGTAATACAGTCCGCCAAACACGTCCAAGCCACCCTTGCGCCAATTCAAGTTGCCCCCCTCCGACAAAGACAGGTAACGCCCCTGGCGCAGCATGGAAGTAAAGTCCCCACTCAAACCGTCGCCCCGCTTTCTTACGGTTTTGACCGTAATCACCGCCCTTGTGGTGGCATCGTATTTGTCGCCGGGATTATTGTTTAAGACCACCGAGGCTATATCCTTGGAACTTATTCTTTCAAGTTCGGTGTTGTCGGTAAGTTTCCTGCCGTTGACATAAATCTGCGCACTGCCTTTGCCATAGACACTGAACTTGCCGTCGCCGCCATACACGCCCGGCACTTGCGCAAGCACATCGTTCGCCGTACCCGCCTCGCTCAAAGGCGTGCCCTTGACTTGGGTAACGAATCCTTCGCTTGTCATCTCAAAAGTTTTCCGCAGCCCTTTCACCACAACCTTTGACAGGTTCACGGTATCCGCCTTCAAGACCATTTCCCCTATTTCACCAGCGTTGCAAATGCCGTAAGCCGTTTTATAGCCCACGCAGCTCACCCTTACGATAGCTTTCTTCGCCTCACAAGGTATCACGAAACGGCCGTCCTCATT
Organism: uncultured Bacteroidaceae bacterium; assembly: GCA_934364765.1. Lineage (GTDB taxonomy): Bacteria > Bacteroidota > Bacteroidia > Bacteroidales > Bacteroidaceae > UBA6398. Next base: position 6,627 of record CAKRMO010000011.1, read on the forward strand.
CGTTACGCCGCCTGTGACAAAGGCGGAGTCGCCGGCATCCAACAGGGCGACACTGGCAAACTCTACAGGGCGACGGCGAACGTCAATGATGCGCCCCATCATCTTTGAGGAGGTTTTCCGGGTGCATTCCACAATGATGACATTATCCAACTGCGTCATCCTTATGGGATAGAAGCCTATCAACTGGCGTATGGCGCCGGGCACACTCATGTTGCGGATGCTTTTCGTTACAGTAAAATCCTCCAACTCGTCGTAAACGAAATTTATGGCGTATTCATCCTGCGCGGCATTCAGATCTTTCAATGCCGCAGAGAACGACACATTATTATATTGGCGTGTGATGCGCTGGGCTGTGGCAGACAGTTGGGAGCAAACGGCGCAAAGCGCCACCAACATTGCTTTCCTGAAAAAAATCATCACTTTCAAAAGTTCCATATCCTTTTCCAATCCTTACACTATCTATACAGTTGAGCCAAGTGGAAAAACTAAGCAAAACTATTACTTTTTTCAATATTTGCTGATATAATCACCAATTCCATGCCATGCCCCACTCTGTATGAGCCATTCCATGCAAACGCCGCCGCACCCAATGTCCGCAAAACTACATCAGACATAGAAAAAACTACATAGGACACAGAAAAAATTATATCAGACATAATTCAAATTACATCAGACCTTTTTTCACCATTCTCAAACATCTGGCAAACAGTAACTTACAAAGAAATTTTTGAATTACGCTTAATCCTTTGCAAATCAGCGTTTTGAAGCGTGCAAATCGTTTTTCTTGCAAAATTCATAGCACTCCACTTTTATCACTCCACTTTCAAAGTCTCGTTGCAGGGCGAATAACTAATCTGTATGCGGTCGAAAGCGTTCAGGATTTCGATGTTCCGCTGCAATGTCTTAGTCTTGTCCCAATTGAAGAAGATGCGGATATGCCGGGCTTTTTCGTTTTCAAACTCCGCCTTGACACGATAAAACGCCGCAAGCTGCGAAACAACGTCGCCAAGCTCTGCATTGTCGAACACAACAGGCTTGAAACTGAGAGTGTCCGGCTTTACCGCAACTTCCGCCTTTGCGCTGTCCCGCTTGTCGGACACGGCCAACTCCGCATTTGTTTTCGGAGCGTTGCTTGAGGACACGGAACGGAATGCACCCGAACGGATAGCCGCAAAAGTGATGCCCGAAAGAAAAATGAACCCGATGATCGAGGCGGCAACCTTGGAACGGCTGCCCGGCTTGGGGATTTTCACGGCCGCAATCCCGTGTTGGGCGGAAAACTCCCTCCACGCCTCGCCAGCATTAACTTTCTTGGGATTTGCTCTCCGCATTGCCATTCTTGCCATCGCCATGCCGTGAAAAAGTTCCTTTATGTCCTCATCGGCAAGCAGGGCTTCCACCTGCCCGTCGGTATAGCGTTCGGGATGTTCCTGCATATCGAAGAACATCATCCGTTTTTCTTCCTTATTCATTTCCTTTGTCATTGTCTTGCTCCTTTTAATTGTTTTCTGATCCAGTCCAACGCCTGCGAGATATGGTTATAAACCGTAACCTTGCTCACCCCGACTTCATCAGCCACCTCCTTGTAGGATTTCCCTTGCAGATAGCGCAAACGGAATATCAGCTTGCGCACAGGCGGTTCGAGGTTGTCGATGAGAAGTTTCACCCGGTCGAGACGCTCATCGGTATCTTCCGAAATAATTGCGTCTGCGTCATCAAGCAACAGCTTTGCCACTTTCTCCTTAACGCTTTTGCGGGCTATCAGGTTAAGGCTGCGGTTGCGGACGCTCCGCATCAGATACCCTTCCTCGCTTCCGGGCATCAGCACAACGCCGTCTGCAAGAATTTGCGTGAACACGTCGCTCACCACGTCCTTGCTTTCGTCGTCATCATTGAGAATGCATCTGGCCAGATTGTACATCCTCCCGTAATGCCGGCGAAACAGACGCTCTATGTCCTTTTCCTGTCTCATACACTACCAATACCGTTTGGCGAGGTCAAAAACTAAGCAAAACAATGACTTTTTTCATTTTTCATGAATGGAACATACAAAAAAACGGACGGCTGCGAATTTGCGCAATGCCGCCCGTAGGTTATTTCTTCTTCCGCACCCGACGTCAGATGTTCGCCACGCTCATTATGTCGGCAAACACCCCGGCGGCGGTAACGTCAGCTCCCGCCCCGTAGCCCTCAATGTGCATGGGGTACTCGCGGTAGCGTTCGGTGGTTATCAGTATCACGTTGTTCGAGCCTTCGAGATGGTAGAACGGATGGTTCTTGTCAACCGCCACAAGCCCCACGCTCGTCTTTCCGTTGTCCATCCGCGCCACGTAGCGCCAGCGTTTCCCCTCTTTTTCAAGCGTCATGCGCCTCTCCTCAAAGCCGGCGTCAAGTTCAGGGAGGCGTTCCAGAAACTCTTCGAGCGGCATCTTCATGAACTCCTCAGGTATGAACGGCGTTGCAACCACATCGGCGGTGTCAACACAGTACCCCGCCTCGCGGGCAAGTATCACAAGTTTGCGCATAACGTCCTTTCCGCTCAAGTCAATGCGCGGGTCGGGCTCGCTGTAACCGGCCTCGCGCGCCATTTGCACGGCGCGGCTGAAAGGAGTTTCCTTGGAAATTTCGTTGAACACGAAGTTGAGCGTGCCGCTGAGCACCGCCTCGATGCAAAGTATCTTGTCGCCGCTGCCGGTAAGGTCGTTAATGGTGTTGATAATAGGAAGTCCCGCGCCCACATTGGTCTCGAATAGGAATTTCACGCCTTTTGCACGTGCGGTGTCCTTCAGCCTGCGGTAGTTTTCGTACGGCGATGAGGCGGCAATCTTGTTTGCAGCCACCACGCTTATGTTGTTCTCGAAAAGTGTCTGGTAAAGCCCCGCCACTTCCTCGCTCGCCGTGCAGTCCACAAACACCGAGTTGAAAATGTTCATGCCGAGAATTTCCCTTTTCAGGCGTTCTATGTCGCTCTTGCCGCCCTGTTTCAAGGCTTCCCTATAGTTTTCAAGCGCAATGCCGTCGCGGCTGAACACGGCGTTGTGTCCGCTCGCAATGCCTACGACATTAAGCTGCAACCCTCGTGTACGCATAAGTTTCTCGCGCTGCGAAGATATTTGTTCAAGCAGCTTCGAGCCTACCGTGCCCACTCCGCACACAAAAAGGTTTAGCACCTGGTATTCGCTAAGGAAGAAACTGTCGTGTATAACGTTCAGCGACTTGCGCAAAAGGTCTCTCTCCACGACAAACGACACGTTTGTCTCGGTAGCTCCCTGCGCCATTGCCACTATGTTTATTCCGTTGCGCCCCAAGACCCCGAAAAGTTTTCCTGCAACGCCCGGGGTGTGCTTCATCTTGTCGCCCACAACCGCCACAGTCGAAAGGTTTCCGGTGAGTATTGCGGGGTTCATCGCACCGGTCGCAATCTCCTTTGCAAACTCGGCATCAAGCACGCGGCGAGCCTTCTCCCCGTCGTCGTCGGTTACGCAAAGGCTCGTGCTGGCCTCCGAGGAAGTCTGCGCCACAAGGAACACGCTCACGCCGTTGTCGGCAAGTGTCGAGAATATCCTGCGGTTCACGCCTATCACGCCCACCATCGAAGGACCGCTCACCGTTACGAGGCTCGTGTTCCTTATTGACGAGATGCCCTTTATGGCACGCTTGTCGTCAATAGGCCCTTTGTGGATTATGCTGCCCGGCGCATCGGGGCGGAACGTGTTCTTAACGTATATGGGAATGCCCTTGACGCGCACCGGATATATGGTTGGCGGGTAAATCACCTTAGCCCCGAAGTTGCAAAGCTCCATTGCCTCGTTGTACGAAAGCTCGTCAATGGTATAGGCGTTGGGGATAACCCTCGGGTCGGCGGTCATGAAACCGTCAACGTCGGTCCAAATTTCAAGGGCCGAGGCATCGAGCGCGGCCGCCACTATTGCCGCCGTGTAGTCAGAGCCTCCGCGTCCAAGGTTGGTTGTCTCGCCATCGTTAAGGTCGCTCGCTATGAAGCCGCCAATCACCGCAGCCTCGGGCACAGGCGAGAAAGTCTGCCTCACAAGGCGCAGCGTGTTGTCGAAGTCCACAAGGTTGCGCCCCTGGCGGCGTGTGGTCTTGATAAACTGCCTTGAATCATACCACGCCGCGCCGTCAATGAGCGAGGAGACTATCTGCGATGACAGCCTTTCGCCGTAACTCACAATTACATTGGCTGTTTTTTCGGTCAGGTCGCGTATAAGATACACGCCGTGGTATATGCTGCGCAGTTCGTCAAACAGCTCCTCAACTTTCTCGCACAGCGCGTCGCGCACCACCCCGTCGGGAATAACGGTGTCTATCATGTTGCGGTGGCGCTCTATCATTGCGTTGAACTCGTCGCGATATGCCGCATCGCCTGCCGACGCCAGCCGCGACGTGGCTATAAGCCTGTCGGTGATGCCGCCAAGCGCGGATACCACAACTATCACAGGCTCGTCGATTGCCTCAACTATTTTCTTCAAGTTGAGTATGCTCTCCGGCGAGCCTACGGATGTTCCTCCGAATTTAAGTACTCTCATTTTATAATGTATGTCAAAACGGCGGTCTCCCGCCTCACTTTCGGCGCAAAATTACTTATTCCCCATAAACTATTGGCAGTAAATTCCACTTTTTTACCCCCCGTTATCCCCAATATTTGCCGTTTGGCGCGGCAAACGCAAAAACTTGAGCGACTTTTCATGCAAACCGTTGCAAGCCTGTAAAAAATTATCCGCACATTTGCGAAAACACTGCACAACGCACGCTGCACGGGGCATGGCGGGGCACATATTTGCCCTCACGCCAAAACAGGGGGAAACGCCGCTTGGGCATTCATGGGCGCAAAGCGCAAGCTTCATCGCAAGACTTTGATTTACAACGGCTTGCCCTTGCTCTGAAAATTCTTTGTATGTTGTTGTCTGTCAGACGTTTGCAATGGCGAAAATTATATCAGATATAATTTAAACTACATAGGACATAGAAAAAATTATGTCTGATGTAGTTTTTCCCATGTCCTATGCAGTTTTTCCCGCAAATCGCGGCGGCGTTTTCCCGCGCCCTCCGCCCTTGCGTATGCCTGTCAAAGTATCGCCTTCAAGGCGTCCTCGAGCTGCTGCTTGGGAACTCCGCCCACAATGGTGTTGGCGAGCTTTCCGTCCTTGAAGTAAAGCACTGCCGGAATCGACATTATGCCGAAACGCTGGGCTATGCCGCCGTTGTCGTCCACATTGCAGCGCCCCACAACCGCCTTGCCGGAGTAAGCCTCCGCTATCTGCTCCACAAAAGGCATGATGTGGCGGCAAGGGCCGCACCAGTCGGCATAAAAATCAACCATCAAAGGCTTTCCGCCGTTGAGCAGTTCGTCAAAATTCTGTTCTGTAATCTCAATCTCCATATTGTCGCTGTTTTTGTTTCTTCACCAACATATATTCAAACGCCGTGCCACGTCAATAGTCGCGCACAAAATATGTATAGTCGCCGTCATCGAAATAAAGCCTGAAAGCATTTCGCCCGTCAAAGTCTATGTCCCAAGTTTCCGACGGACGGTCATTGTAGCGGAAGTATATCCTGTGGCGGCCCGCCTCCCACAGAAAAGAGGAGTAGTCAGACACATGGCCGTAATCGTATTGCGTAATCATTCCCATGCCGTCCCCGTAGAACTTCACAACGGTGTAGGAGTTTCCCCAGTCGTCCTGCGTGTGCCACTCCCCCACAAGCCTGTCCTCGCTCCACCATGCATCGTCCCCACACGAGGAAAACGCGAAAACAAGCGTGAGCATGAGCAGCAACACAGCCGCCGACGGTCTTTTGACAATAACTTTCATTTTCAAAACATTTTGCATCAGTGCAAAAGTACGCATTTTTTTCATAACTTTGCAAGGAAACTGTTTTCCGCCCAAGCCAGCGGCGGAAATGCGTAAGGAATAACTAAAAAACAGATATATGAAAGCCCAGAAACTCATCCTTTCCGCGTTCGCACTCTGCGCCGCATTTGCAGGTGCAAACGCCCAGAGCAAAACC